>JBILCQ010000002.1:0-24948 GCA_044353065.1 Flavobacteriales bacterium
GTTGGTGCTGTCTATGCGGCGCAAGATGATGTAACCATTGTTAGTGGCGCCTGCACCTGGGAAGGTTGCAGCGGTCCAACTCAAATCAATTTGTGAAGAACCGTTTGCTGCAGCGGCAAATGAAGTCGCTGCTGCGGTGGGTTCATTGGAAAGCGTGTAGAATGAAAGTTCATTGCCGTATGCGGTGCCTACGTTGTTGGTGGCGTAGGAACGCACATAGTAAAGTGTTTGTGCGCTCAGCGAGGTGAGCGAGCTGCTGAATGAAGCGGTTCCTGTTCCATCGGTTGTTGAGCTATTCGCGGTTGAAGGGGCAGTAGAGGTATTCCAAACCACGCCTTTCGCTGAAATGGTTCCACCGTTGGCTGAAATGCCTGAACCACCGGAGCTTGCGCTGTTGGTGGTAATGGCAGAAATCGCTGTAGTGGTAGTGATGGTTGGGTTACCCACTGCGGTTGCGGAAGTTGTGGGGGCTGATGTTGTCAGATAGTTGTAGGTCGCTGCATTCGTGCCATCCCATGTGAAGGGCACCAGCAGGAAGTTGTAGGTTGTACCACCTGTGAGTCCTGTCAGCACATACGATGTTGCAGGTGCGGTGGGCAAATTCGTTGGTGTAATGGTGATGAGCGTGCCTACTCCGGCGGTTGGCGCATTGCCATTGGCCGACGAAAGTGTTGGCGTTCCTGTTCCATAAATCAACGCATATCCGCCTTGAGTTGCGCCCGTTCCGGGGAATGTAGCGCCTGTCCAGCTAATGGTCAATTCGCCTGAAGCACTTGCGGTAGCTCCCAATCCGCCAGCTTGCGCGGTAGCCGGGTTGGAGAGCGTTCTGAAGTTGATGGCTGGTCCATATCCGGTGCCTGCTGCGTTCGTTGCATAAGCGCGAACGTAGTATTGTGTTTCAGGGCTGAGGCCTGTGAGATTGCTTGTGAAGTTTGCCGTTGTCGTGCCTCCATCGGTGAGCACGCTGTTGGATAGTGTGGGTGTTGTGCTCACTGCTGCTGTGCTGTAAACTACGCCTTTGGCAGTAAGTCCTGAGCCTGCAATGGTTTGTCCGCCGCTAGAGGCGGAAGTATTAGTAATTGATGACGCTGCGACCGTTGTTGCAACAGTTGGCGATGCAAGCAACGGCACAACCTCACCGGTGTTTAGTAGCATAGCACCAGCAGAATAACCACTGAAACTAATTTGAGCGAGTTGACCGGAAGTGAGTGTTCCCGTGGTATTGCTCACGAAAATTTTTCCGGCTGTTCCGCTGGCTCCCGCAGTACCGGTCCAACCTGTGATGGTGAGTGTGGTAGCTGCTGTCCAACTCACCGCGCTCGAATTGGCGAAGGTGAGTGAATGGTTGCCAGTGCCCAGTGCAATGGTTGAATTTGCTGTAAGCGCAAGTGTTCCCATGGTTTCTGAGAAGCCGGCACTTGTACCGCTGCTCAATGTGCCTCCGCCCAGCGAAATTGCCGAACCGTCAGCAACAACACCTGCAGCACCCAATCGCAGTGTACCTCCTGAAATGGTAGTAGCCCCTGTGTAAGTATTGGCGCCCGACAAAGTCCAGGTGCCTGCGTCCTGCTTAGTTAAGGTACCTGCACCTGTTCCGATAATACTAGCAATGGAGCCTCCTTGTGCTCCACCCAACGTTAATCCAAACCCGCTACCTGTGATGGTTCCTGTGTTTGAAATGGCAATAGTGCCAGAACCACCAACAATACTACTTGCGCTGCCTAATGTAAGCAAGCCGGCGTATGTTGCCCCGGTTGCAGAACCATTGATAACAGCTCCGCCACTGCTGATGCCCGTGCCATTGACGGTTAACGCCTCTGCACTCGAGTAATTGATTCCGTTCAGGTCCAGCACCGCGCCGGAAGTTATGGAAGTAGCGGCCGCAGTAGAACCCAAGGCCGAGGTGCTTCCAAGACGCAAAGTTCCCGAGCTCACTGTGGTTGTGCCTGAGAATGTATTTGTTCCGGACAACAATGTTGTTCCGGTGGTCGTGATCAGCCCGCCTGTGTTGATGATGTTTCCGCTCATGGTCAATGTACCTCCGGATACCGGTGCAAGCGTAGCAGTTCCATCCAGGTATACTTCATTTGAAAAGGTGGCTGAGGCAGTTGCACCACTTGTACCAATGGTTCTTGTAGCAGCGGTGGTGTTGGGTGCTACATAAATAGATTGAGGCACGGTGATACCATTTGTTGCAAGCACGGATACATTATTCGCCTGAGATACGTCACCCACATTCAAACCGAGGTCAATGCCGCGGGCTGTGGTAGAGTTATTCGTCCCCAACCCTGCATTGTTTGATACGATAACGGTTCCCTCGCCAATTTGTGTTTGTCCAACATAGCTTCCGGCGCCTGACAGTGTAAGTGTGCCTGCGCCTGATTTTCCGAATTTGGTGGTGTTGTCCGTTCCGCTGGCTGTATTGAGAGCTCCAATAGTCAACGTTTGAGATGTCGCTACATTAATAACACCTGCTGACGACGACGTGGTAACGTTTAATGCATTTCTGGTGAATGTACCTGTTGCAGCAAGCGTAGCAGAAGTAGCCCCGCTTCCAAGTGTGATGGCCCCGCCAGCGTCGCCCAGATTAGCCGCTGCGCCTGCGGAAACCGTTCCACCGGAGATAATCGTTCCGCCGGAATAGGTATTTGTGCCGGAAAGAGTTAAAGTACCCGTTCCAATTTTAGTAATGCTACGCGACGCACCGGATATGACTGAACTAATGGTAATACCACCGGCGCCCGCTGCGTCGATGGTATTGGTAGTCGCATTACCGAGCGCGATGTTCATCGTTTTACCGGTACCTGTCTCGTTGTTCTGAAGAGTAAGTAAGGATGCTGAAGAATTCCTCAGTATAAGACTTGGGTTACTTCCGGCAGGAGCTCCGTTAAGGGTAAGAGTACCATTTGAAGAAGATGATCCGATAGTCAATACCCTTGTTCTGGCAGCCGTTACATCTATTTGTCCAATAGAAAGAGCCGCTGTTCCCATATTAATACCCGCCGTTGTAGCGGAACCTGAATTTCGGAATTCGGCAACGCTTCCCGGCACCCAAGCGCCAGAGGCTGTACTGGGATTCCAGTTTGCAGCCGTATACCATGCTGTAGCTCCAGCTGTATTCACCCATACAATAGTTGAAACAGTAAAAGTTGCCTTGTAGTTATTACCTGAATTTGAAGCAAAGGCGGTACCTCCACAACAGGTAATCGTTGCGTCAGAATACACCTCCAGGGTATAAGCTCCGGCACCAAGCCCGGCCAATATGTTTATTGTGAGCCCGGTATTCGACCATACTTGATCCTGCCCACCACAACCATTGTTGAAGCCACTGGTAAAGCCGATGCTTTGGGATGTGTACGATCCGCTTGGGGAACCAGTGGGATAAACCCTGTAATAAAGCCGCGTGCTTGTAAGATCAGCACCACCACATTTAAACACATTGTGCTCTGCTCCTTTTAACGTCAGGTTTGTAGAGCCGGCTGCAAACGTCCCAAGGTTTGCATTATTAAAATCTGTGTTTGCGGTAGCGGCGTTTAGGTCATAAAAAGTATTTGCACCTCCATTCAAGGAGAGTACAATAAACGTGTTGTTAAAACCGGCGCTTTGCCCCCACCCTTGGCGGACATTCAAGAGAAACGCCATCAATACGACGGTTAAGAATCCCGCTTTCCGCATCTCGAATTTGAAAATGGGCAATTGGAGGTTATCCGAATTGTTTACCGCCTTGCGTTGCAAGAACGTTTCAGCGAAAGAAAACGCGCCTAAAGCAGGCGCATTCCACACATTCTTCCATTCAAACTGCTTAGACAATGAGGCGCACACACTTGCACACACATGAAGTAGAGAATTCCGTTTCATGAACGAGAGATAAGGTTAATTAAATAGTTGGCGTTGTCGCCGGATTTGTTTTCGGGCTTCGCGAGGAAGCAAAACAAATGTAGCAGAAATCGAATCCTCTCTGCTTTAACGTGTAAATTTTACACTTACGCTCTCGAATGATGCCAATTAATAACCCAACGCCATTCTCACATTCCGCAGCGTGGTATGGGCCGTGATGCGCGCCTTATCAGCGCCTTCCTGCAGCTGGCGGTCGAGATCTTGCTTGTCGGCCATGTAGTGATCGTAGGCCTTGCGTTCTTCCGCGAAACGTGTGAGGACAGCTTCAAGCAAATCCTTTTTTGCGTGGCCCCATCCATAGCCACCCGCCTCGAGTTTGCCCTTCAACGTGGCAACATCGTTTGTAGGAGCAATGAGCTTATAGAGTTTGTAAACCACGCTACCTTCTGCGTCTTTCGGCTCTTCCAGCGGCGTGGCATCGGTCACGATTTTCTTATTGATGACATCTTTCAACTCTTTTTCCGGGAGAAAAACATTGATGTAATTGCCATAGCTCTTACTCATTTTCTGCCCGTCGGTGCCTGGTATATACTGTGTTTCCTCGTTGATTTTGGATTGTGGAACAACCAGTGTTTCACCCATGCGGTGATTAAACGCTTCGGCGATATCACGAGCGATTTCAAGATGCTGCACTTGATCCTTTCCAACGGGAACAATCTCGGCTCCGTAGAGTAAAATATCGGCGGCCATGAGCACCGGATAGGTAAAGAGTCCGGCATTCACATCACTCAATCGATCACTCTTGTCCTTAAAGCTATGTGCATTGGCAAGCATCGGAAATGGCGTGAAGCATTGCAAATACCACGTAAGCTCTGTGACTTCGGGCACATCGCTCTGACGATAAAAGGTAGTCTTCGAAGTGTCGAGTCCACACGCCAACCAAGCTGCAGCAACCGAGTACGTGTTTTCGCGAATTGCCGTGGCGTCCTTCACTGCTGTGAGCGTATGCAAATTGGCAATAAACAGGAAGCTGTCGTTTTCGGGCTTTTTACTTTCTTCAATAGCAGGCATAATAGCACCAAGGATGTTTCCAAGATGCGGTGTGCCTGTACTTTGTATGCCGGTAAGGATGCGAGACATGGGGCGAAAATACGAATTCGATAGCTCAAAGAACTGAACAGTTCTTTCACCACGAAGAATAATAAAATGGTGTGATGAATTGCGTCATCAAAACATACAAAGCCTCCATTTTCCGGGATGCACAATTACTTGAAAACAACCCTTCGTATGTCGGAGTGTGTTCCTTTCGAAAGAACCAATGTGTACAATCCGGCGGCCTGTTCTTCTATTTCCATTAAATGCTTACCTGAAGAAAGTACTCCATTAAAAATTTCTTTTACCGCTTGGCCCAAAGAATTAACGAGAAGAATTTGAACCGGCTCACTCGCAAGTTGCTGAATATCCAGGGTCATGTTGCCTTCTGTCGGATTGGGATAAACCGAATAAATAAATAGCGGCGTTACTTCTCGAACACCCGATGCGAATTGGCCCACAACGTTGATATCATCCAGGTAAAGGTTGTTTCCTCCATAACTAGTGAAATCGAACTTGAAGCGGAAACGATCATTGAACCACTCATCATTAATCAACTCCACGGATGTTTGAGACCATTCGTCAATCCCTGAAGGAACAAAGAAAGCATCGGTAGGATCCGCCGTTGGAAGATTCGTGGTTCCCTTATGCATCTTGCGCATACTCCAACTTAAACCACAATCTCCCGAAGCACTCAACCTCAAACGATCGTCTGTTTCCGTTGAGCGATTGGCCCATGCCCACTTGTATGAAATCGTTGCCATTTCTGCGCCGGTCAAATCTATTGTGGCAGAATAGAGTTCGTCAACATTGCCTGCATCGATATTAAAATTGCGCAAACGCAGCGATTTGCTTCCACTGTAAAATGCCGTAGAGGTTGTTTCCCAAGCCTCATCACCATTGATGTTGTTGCTTATCCATGAACCCGGCCACGTGCCTTCAAACCCCTCTGAAAATGGCGATAGCATCATGGCGCTCGAAAGCACACGAACAAAAGCGGTTTCCGTTGCTGAAATAGATTGAACCCCGTTGCTAACCGTCAGGGTTACACTGTAAATACCGGGCTCAGCATATGCGTGCGATGGGTTTTTGTGAATGAGTGGATCGTTTCCACCGAACGTTTGACCGTCACCAAAATCCCAATTCCAAGAAACAACATTGTGATAAGAATCGTCGAAAAAGGCAACCTCATCGCCCGCACAAACCGTGTACTGCGACGAGGTAAATGAAGCAGCACAAAGCGGAGGATTCAACACCCCTGTTTCAGCCAGGTTAGCTGATGTCCACAACTGATTGCGCTGAGCGGTATTGCTTTGCAGCGCCGCCCGCATGCGGTTGGCTTGCCCTTGCGTAAACATGCGACTGCAATAGGAGTATTCCATATAGTTCTGCACGTTGTCGATAGCACTTCCGCAAGAAGCGCCATTCAGATTGCAGCTTGTATAGCCAATCGTGTTGGGGGTATCTGCAACGTTGTCGTCAAAATCGCAATTTGAAGCATCCCCGGGAGAATTCGTCGGGCCCCAGGTATGGTATAAATTCAACCAATGTCCCACCTCATGCGTGAGGGTTCGTGAGCGACTAATAGCGCCGGTTCCGATAGTTCCGATGTAGTCACTCCTCATTACGATACCATCCTCCAAAGTTCCCCAATTTCCGTTGACGTCACCGGGTAAATAAGTGAAGCCTGCTATACTGTTGCCAATCTCGGCGCACACCCAAACGTTCAAATAGCTGTTTCTAGGCCAATTCGACAACAACTTTATGTCGGAGTTGTAACCATCATTCGTAAGATCACTAACAATACGATTGATACCGCTCGAACAATTGCCTTCGGGATCGATAGTAGCCAAACGGAATTCGATGTATGAATCGGCAGCGATATCAACAAATTCGTCCACGATAGCTATCGTGTCGGAATTCAGTTTTCGAAAATCACGATTCAGAACGTCGATCGCATCCATGATTTGCTCAGTGCTGATATTCTCCGGACCATTCAAGTGTATAACATGAAACACCACGGGAATGATATACACCTGTGTGCCTCCTCCCCGTTGATTTTCTTGCTCCTGAGTAAATTGCTCCAACTCGCGAGTGTCGTGCTCACATGTCTCTCGCGAATGCGAATGCTTTGTAAACAAACGTTCACGCGCCTCGGTTTGTCCGCAGAAGTGCGTTATATGGTCTTGCGCGGCTGCGCTCAACGCGAGCATCCAACAGAAAAAAACGGATAAAAATTTCATTCAATCGTGTATTGGAAATCAAAAGTACAATAGCAAGCTTATAGACAGATACACATTACATAGGTAATCCCCTAATGCTTGGGTGTTTTGCCATGTCTGTGCGTACTTTCGCAGCCCGTTTGAATATACTCATGAGTCAGAAGCACATTCGTAATTTTTGCATCATCGCACACATCGACCACGGCAAGAGCACCTTGGCCGACCGTTTATTGCAGGTTACCAAAACCGTTGATGAGCGCAAACTCGTTGCACAAACGCTCGATGATATGGATCTGGAGCGCGAAAAGGGTATTACCATCAAGGCCCACGCAATCCAGATGAACTACACCTACAAAGGTGAAAAATATGTGCTGAATCTCATCGACACTCCCGGTCACGTTGACTTCTCGTACGAGGTGTCGCGCTCGATTGCGGCGTGTGAAGGTGCGCTGCTCATTGTTGACTCAACCCAGGGTATTCAAGCGCAAACGATTTCGAATTTGTACTTGGCGCTCGAGCACGACTTGCACATCATTCCGATTCTGAACAAGCTCGATTTACCGAATGCGGAACCCGAGGTTGTAAAGGATCAAATCGTGGATCTTATCGGTTGCGATCGCGACGAAATCATTCACGCATCAGGAAAGACAGGTCAAGGGGTTGACGATATTCTGGCGGCTATTTGTGAGCGTATCCCTTCACCACAAGGTGACCCGAACGCACCGCTGCAAGCGATGATTTTCGACTCCGTGTTCAATTCATTCCGCGGAATCATTGCGTACTACCGAATGAAAAACGGTGTGCTTCGCAAAGGCGACAAGGTAAAGTTCATGAACCTCGATACGGTCTATGCCGCTGATGAAGTGGGTATCATGGGACTCACGCTACAACCGCGCGACGAAGTGCGGGCAGGCGACATCGGATATATCATCTCAGGAATCAAGAAGGCAACGGAAGTAAAAGTGGGTGATACCATCACGCACTTGGAAAATCCTTGCACAGAAGCAGTAAAAGGTTTTGAAGAAGTGAAGCCCATGGTATTTGCCGGGGTTTATCCGGTGGATACCGATGACTACGAAGACTTGCGCGCTTCCATGGAAAAACTTCAATTGAACGATGCATCGCTGGTGTTTGAACCTGAGAGTTCGCAAGCGCTTGGCTTCGGTTTCCGTTGTGGATTCTTGGGGATGTTGCACATGGAGATTATCCAAGAGCGCCTGGAACGCGAGTTCAACATGACGGTGATTACGACCGTGCCAAACGTGTCATATTACGCTTACACATCGAAGGGACAGAAGCTCGAAATACACAACCCATCTGAACTTCCTGACTCCAACAAGTTGGATTCTGTGGAAGAGCCGTACATCAAAGCGCAGATTATCACGAAGGGAGATTTCGTTGGCGCAGTAATGACGCTGTGCATCGAGAAGCGCGGTGTTATAGTAGGCCAGACTTACTTGACCTCCGACCGCGTAGAGCTCACCTTTGAAATGCCACTCGCTGAAATTGTATTTGATTTTTATGATCGTTTGAAAACGATTTCGAAAGGATACGCTTCGTTCGACTATCACCCAATCGGCTATCAGCAAAGCGATTTGGTGAAGATGGATATCCTATTAAACGGCGATCAGGTGGATGCCTTGTCTGCGTTGATTCACCGCGACCACGCTTTCGATTTAGGAAAGAAGATTTGCATCAAGCTAAAAGAACTCATCCCGCGCCAGCAATTCGAAATCGCTTTGCAGGCAGCTATTGGAGCGAAGATTATCGCTCGCGAAACCATCAGCGCCCTTCGTAAGGATGTTACAGCAAAATGTTACGGAGGTGATATTTCGCGTAAACGTAAACTCCTTGAAAAGCAGAAGGAAGGTAAGAAGCGCATGCGCCAAGTGGGAAGCGTGGAGGTGCCGCAGGAGGCGTTTCTTGCTGTGTTAAAATTAAACTCTTAAAATTGAAGGTTGAAAGTTGGAGGTTGAAAGTTAAAGGTTGCTGCACGCCAAAAACCTTCAACTTTCAACCTTCAACTTTTAACCAATAAATCAACCCATGTCGAATAACGATATCATGAAAAAACTCCGCGTCGCTCTCAAGCTGCGCGACACGGAGATAGTAAAGATTCTTAAGCTGGCTGATTTCGACATGACGGAATCTGAATTGGGCGCCATCTTTCGCAACGAAGATCATCCCAAATACAAAGAATGTGGAGATCAACTGTTGCGCAATTTCTTGAATGGATTAATCATTCACATGCGAGGACCAATGCCAACCGATAAGCCCGCAGGAGAAGCCAAGCCAAAAGCTGAAAAGCCAAAGCAACCTATGCCGGAGAAAAAGCAGTTGCACTTTAAGAAACGTTAGTTGAAGGTTGCAGGTTGCAAGTTGAAGGTTTTTGGCTTGCAGCAACCTGCAACTTGCAACTTTCAACCTACTCCTTAATACCCACCAAATCCATCATAAACGCGTACTCCAGCGCTACTTCTTTCAGCGCCTCGAAACGTCCGCTTTTACCGCCGTGTCCTGCATCCATGTTACACCAGAATAACAACTGGTTATTGTCCGTTTTGTATTCGCGCATCTTGGCAACATACTTCGCGGGCTCCCAATACTGCACCTGGCTATCCCAGTAGCCCGAGGTAACGAGTTGATTTGGGTAATCCTTTTTCTCAATGTTGTCGTAGGGTGAGTACGACTTCATGTAGTCGTAGTACTCTTTGTTTTTCGGATTTCCCCACTCGTCAAATTCAAAGGTGGTAAGCGGAATAGTTTCATCGAGCATAGTGGTGATGACGTCTACAAAAGGCACCGCGCTCACCACACCGCGCCACAAATCGGGGCGCATATTGGTGATGGCACCCATTAGCAAGCCTCCGGCACTGCCGCCCATAGCAAACAGTTTTTCTTTACTCGTGTAGTTGTTTGCAATCAAATGCTCCGCACAATTGATGAAGTCGGTGAATGTGTTCTTCTTCTTCAACAACTTTCCGTCTTCATACCAGTGGCGCCCCATCTCTTGTCCGCCGCGAATGTGCGCAATGGCATACACAAAGCCGCGATTGAGCAACGACAAACGTGCGGAGGAGAATCCGGCGTCCATTGTTGCACCGTATGAGCCATAAGCATACAATAATGTTGGTGCGGAGCCATCGAGCTTTGTTCCCTTCTTATACACCAGGGAAATAGGCACCATCGTTCCGTCGGTGGCCTTTGCATACAGGCGTTCACTGTTGTATTGACTAGGGTCGTGGCCACCCACTACTTCCTGCTGCTTCATGAGCTTGCGGTCTTTCGTGCTCATGTTGAAATCGTACGTGCTGGCAGGAGTTGTCAGGCTGCTATATCCGTAACGCAACACCTGTGTATCGAAATCGGGATTGGCTCCTACACCCGCCGCGTAGGTGGGATCCTGAAATTCTACGTAGTATTCTGATTTGTCGTCCCAACGAATTATGCGCAGTTGGTTCAAACCATTCTTGCGTTCCTGCACCACTAGGTAGTCTTTGAAAATCTCAATACCCTCGAGTAATACATCAGCGCGATGCGCAATCACCTCTTGCCAATTTTCCTTGGTTGTTGCATTTTCCGGGCAACTCATGAGTCGGAAATTTTTCGCGTCGAGATTCGTGGTGATGTAAAATCGATCGCCGTAGTGATCGATTCCGTATTCGAGGTTACGCTCGCGCGGCTGTATGATCTTGAATTCACCGGAAGGAACATCCGCACTCAAAACACGGTATTCGTTGCTCAGTGTTTGGTTGGAACCAATCACCATGTATTTCTTGCTTTTCGTTTTATAAACGAAACAAGAAAACTCTTCATCCTTTTCTTCGAAAACCACCACGTCATTCGATTGTGGTGTGCCTAACGTGTGCTTCCAAATTTGGAATTCACGAAGTGTTGTTGGATCCTTCTTCACATAGAACAACGTCTTGTTGTCATTGGCCCACACCGGACAACCTGATATACCCTCAATCTTATCGGATAGCATTTCACCCGTTTGGATGTTGCGGAAAGAAGCTGTATAAATACGGCGGCTTACAACGTCTTCACTGTAAACCAAAATGGTGTTGTCCTCGCAGACATCGAGTCCACCGAGAGCCCAATAATCATGGCCTTGAGCGAGTGCCGGACCATTTACCAGAACTTCCTCAACTCCTGTTTCCATGCTCTCCTTCTTGCGGCAGTTAAACGCGTAGTCCTTGCCTGCTTCATAGCGCGTATAGTACCAGTAGCCGTTGTCTTTTACAGGCACACTCTGATCTGTTTCTTTGATGCGACCCTTCATTTCTTCGAAGAGTTTTGTCTGAAAAGCATCGGTATGCGCCATCATCGACTTCGTGTATGCGTTTTCTGCGTTCAGATAGTCGAGCACATCTTGCGTTTGTTGGTCGCGCGAAGAGTCGGGAGCATTTTTCTGCTCGTCGCTCAAACGCATCCAGTAATAATTATCGACACGGGTATCGCCGTGCTCTGTCATTTCAAAAGGAATCTTTTTGGCCATAGGAGGTGTGGCTGTTGGGGTTGTTGGCTGAGGGTTTGTGTTGCAGCCGGCGGCGAAAATAATTGTTGCCAGTGCGATTGCTGATTGTTTCTTCATCGAAAGTGGTTATTGCAAGATGCCGAAAGATCGGCACCGCTATGATTGCAAATAAAGTGATATAAATGATTGTTTCGGCTCGAACGGGGTTTTATGGTTGGTTAGTTGGAATCAATTAAACACTGTCGGTTTGTGCATAAAATTCAATCGGTTTCATCCAACACCATATCGCAAGCCCGAATCCGTACTTTTGCAATCCTGCCGGATACCGGCACGTATCGCCTCAGACGTATAACATGCAATTGTACCGATGAAAAAACTTCACAATATCGTCGACCGACGCGTACTGAAAGAGCGCATCGTTCAAAGCAACGAACCGCGAACCACGGTTTCGTTCTACAAATACCACCCTATTGCGAACCCACAATTCTTTCGTGACTTCCTGTTTTTACAGTGGGAATCACTGGGTGTTCTGGGGCGAACATACATCGCTTCTGAAGGCATCAATGCACAAATCAGTGTGCCTACTATTCGCTTTGAAGAGTTCCGCGAAAACCTCTTCAACATAACGTTTCTCGATGGTGTACGACTAAACACCGCAGTAGAAGACGACAGTAAATCGTTTTACAAACTCATCATCAAACTGCGCCAAAAAATTGTGGCTGATGGCATTGATGATCCAAGTTTCAATCCATCCAATACAGGTGTTCACCTCTCTGCTCAAGCATTCAATGAGCTAACCTCAAAGCCCGACACCATACTCATCGACATGCGCAACCACTACGAAAGCGAAGTGGGACATTTCAAAAACGCCATCCTTCCCGACGCCGATACATTCAGAGAAGAAATCGAAATGGTAGAAGACATGCTGAAAGGCAAGGAAGAGAAGAACATCGTGATGTATTGTACAGGTGGCATTCGCTGCGAAAAAGCTTCTGCCTATCTCAAACACAAAGGCTTTCCCAATGTACATCAACTCGAAGGCGGCATCATCAAATACGCCCGCGACATTCAATCGCAAGGATTGGATAACCGTTTTCTGGGTGTCAACTTTGTGTTCGATGAACGCCTGGCAGAACGGATTTCAGATGATGTAATTGCTCAGTGCCATCAATGTGGCGCGCCGTTCGATCACCATACCAATTGCGCCAACCTCGCTTGCCACATCCTGTTCATTCAGTGCCCTTCCTGCAAGGAAAAAATGAACAACTGCTGTTCCGATTCATGCAAAGAAATTGCTCATTTACCCGAAGAGGCTCAGAAGGAATTGCGCAAGGGAAAAGCTCCCGGACGTAATATCTTCAAGAAGGGTCGTGGCGAACATTTGGTCTTCAAACCAAATCGCATCAAACCGGAATAAGACTATCCGCCAATTTCATTCAGCTTCGGCACTCCTTGCGCTCGCAAGAATGCGATGTGCTCGCGCAATGCTTCACCAAACGTGGATTTCTCGTAGTAAGGAATTCCGTATTCTTCTGCTGTTTTTTTCACAATTACCGAAATAGCCGGGTAATGAACGTGACAAATTTTGGTAAACAAATGATGCTCGATTTGAAAATTCAAACCACCCACATACCACGACAGCCATTTATTTTTTGTAGAAAAATTCATGGTCGTGCGCAGTTGGTGTTCCGCCCATGAATAGGGTATAAAACCTTTTTCGTCGGGTTGAGGGAAATAGGCATCGGGCACCACGTGTGCCAACTGAAACACGACCGACAGAATCCAGCCGCTCACCGCATGCATCATCAAAAAGCCAACAATCACCTGCCATGCCGGTAATCCCAGATAGATTGGAAGCCAAATAAACACAGCGAAGTAAATCGTCTTCACGAAAATTGTCTTCAACAACCAAACAGCATTCTTTGCTTTCGATTGCTTGTTAAGTCCTACTTTTTTATAGTGAAAGAATTGCACGAGATCTTTCAATAAACCCCAGTACAGCGTTAAAATCATGTACAGAAAAAACGCATAAAACCACTGGTAACGATGCGCCTTGGAGGTGGGTCCGTGCGGCGAAAGTTTTAAGGCAAGCTTTGTATCAATGTCTTCATCCAGCCCTGCAATGTTCGTATAGGTGTGATGCAACACATTGTGCTGCATCTTCCAATTCATAACCATTCCACCCAACAAATTCAAACTATAACCCACCCATCGATTCACCTTCTCGTTGGCCGAGTACGCTCCGTGGTTCGCATCATGCATTACACTCATTCCAATGCCCGCAAGAAAAACACCTGTGATCGCGCAGAGCATAAAGCTGAATGCCGGTGATGGTAGAAGTGTTATTTGCAAGGCAATGCAAGCCAGGTACCCACCCAACAAAACAACCGTCTTCACAATCATCGAAAAATTCGCATGCTTGCTTTGGCCTGTCGAGTCGAAATAATGATCCACACGTGAGCGCAAATCCTTAAAGAACGCTTGTTGTTCGGGGGTTCCAAATACAATTCCCGGTTTTGCCTTGTGTTGATTCAACGTACAATAAATATGAGCACAAGGTACTAAGTGTATGGCGTACACACGTAGATTCGTGTCTTAATTAATAAACCTTGGCAGTGCGCTTCTTCCTTCTTCTACTCACCTATTGTGTTTTTACAGGATGCTCCAGTAAAACGTCAACGCCCACCAAGGGCTCTTACCAATTGCTTTTTCAAACGGAGGTTGCAGCTATCCCCGTGCGGTTAGATATCACAGAAAAAGGAGAGTGGAACATCCTAAATGCCGAAGAGGTTATTCGGTTAGATTCCATTGTTATCAGCGGGGATTCGTTTTTCATCCGTCTTCCACTCTTCGACTCTTCATTACGCGGAACCTGGCGTAACGATAGTCTTTTCGGTGAATGGACCGATCACTCACGAAAGGCCTACTCCATTCCATTCAAGGGCGACTTGTCTGCGTCGTCCGCTTGTACAAATCAGATAGAGGAATTGACATACGATGTTGTTTTCTCTCCTGATGATACCACTGACATGAGCAATGGTGTAGCTGTTCTTCAAAAAAATGGTTCTATTCTTACGGGAACTATACTCACGGAAACCGGCGATTACCGCTATCTCCAGGGTGAGTGGAACGAGAACGACATTTGGCTTTCAGCATTCGATGGGTCTCATTTGTTTTACCTCAGTGGACGAGTTTCGGGCGATAGCATCATCAATGGCTTATTCGTAAGTGGGAAACACTGGTCAGAACCCTGGTTGGCGAAGAAAAGCAACTCCAATACACTAAGAAACCCCTACAGCATTACGACCGTTCAGATAAACACCAATCCACAATTCTCGGTTTTGAATGCGGAAGGAGCTCCTGTTCATTTCGATTCTTCCACGTGGAAAAACCACGTCAGCATTATTCAAATCATGGGTTCATGGTGTCCCAACTGCACCGATGAAAGCCGCTTTTTAAAAGAACTCTATGCTGAGCATAAAACCAAAGGCCTTCAAATTATTCCGGTGGCATTCGAGCGTGGCGATGATGTGGCTGCTGCTTGCAAGCGTGTCGCCAAGCAGTTCAATCAACTGCAACTTCCCTATCCATTCTACTACGGAGGAAAAGCGAGCAAAGAAGAAGCGCAAAAAACATTGAGCTTTCTAACCGAAGTTCACTCTTTTCCGACTTCTATTTTCATCGATAAAAAAGGAACTATTCGCCGCGTCTACACCGGTTATTACGGACCGGGAACACACGAAGAATACGAGAAGCATTCAAAGGAAATTAAATCACTTGTTGCGGAGTTGATAAACGAATAGTCTTCGGCACTTCTTTCTTATCAGCGCGGCCTCAATTCTTGAAGTCGCTTTTCACGTCAACCTTCAAACGCTCCGATCTATTAGCAACATCCCATGCGGTGTGAAAAACCAATCGAGTTATGGTTTCCATCTTGTTGTAAAGAATCTTCTCCGCGTCATCACCCGGCTTGTGATAATCCTCATGCACACCACTGAAATAAAAAATCACTGGGATGTTATGCTTCGCAAAATTGTAGTGATCACTCCGATAATAAAAACGGTTCGGATCATTCGGGTTATTGAAGGTGTAATCCAACGAGAGATTCGTGTAAGCATTATTGCATCGCTCTGAAATAGCATGTAAGTCTGTACTCAACTTATCAGAGCCAATCAAATAAACATAGTTCGAATCTTTGTGCTCCGGATCAATCCTTCCAATCATATCAATATTCAAATCACAGACGGTTTGACTGAGGGGAAATACAGGATGGTCGGAATACCATTCACTCCCTAGCAAACCTTTCTCTTCACCGCTAACATGCAAAACAAGCACGCTGCGTTTTGCACCACGTCCTTCTTGTTTCGCTTTAATAAACGCTTCTCCGATTTCCAGTGCAGCAGCAGTTCCACTTGCATCGTCATCCGCTCCGTTATGAATCTGTCCATTTATTATTCCCACGTGATCATAGTGAGCCGACACTACAACAACCTCTTCCTTTAAAACAGGGTCGCTACCTTCAATAAACGCCAGGACGTTTTCCGCCTCAATTCGCTCCACCTTTTGTTCCACATGAAAAGCAAGCTCTGTGCGTATAAATTGGGGTTTTGTTTTCTTTCCATGCTTAGCCTTCGCACTTAAGTTTTCTATCGCCTGACCGGAGCCACGAAGTAATTCATTGGCAAAAGCAGGTGATATGTATATGATAGGAATGTATTCCGAATCCTCCTTCTTGTCTTCTCGCTCGAGTTGCATTCTTGGTTGTTCCAGCCAGTAACGAATGCGCTTCATGTACATATCGTAATTCGTATTCACCACGATCAATGCAGCCCCTCCTCTCTTTTTAACCTCCGCTGCCTTCAACGATACATCATCATTCCATTCCGATGTTTCATTCGAACCTGTTATCAAACTCTTTCCATTCTTATCGATGGGTTCTCCCTGCAAACACATCACCCAGCTTCCTGCGGGTAGCTCCTTCACCTTTTTGTAATCGTCGATGACTTTAGTTGAAATACCATGACCAACAAACACAAGATTATTTGTCTTCAACTCTTGAGCATCCAATCCGAAAAAATAAAAATCATCTAGAAATGAAAATTTCTTCTCATTCATGATTGCCATTGATCCCAGATTGGTCTCCTTTTTCAAAGGATAAGTTTGATACCAACCATAATTCTTAATTGGCTCCAATCCTAAGGATTCGTAATACTGTGATATATAAGAAGCTGCCTTCTTCTGGCCTTGGGTTCCTGTTTCCCTCCCTTCAAAATCATCGGAAGCAAGTGTAAAGACATGCTTCTTCAAATCCGTTGACTGAATGGTATTACTAAATGTGACGGGAAGAGCATATTGCTCTTGGCCTACACTATGATTCACGTGAAAAAACACGATTAACACAATCCAATACTTCATAGACAACCAATTTTATTTACACGTTTTTCATGACGACCACCTTCAAATGAAGTAGACATAAACGTCTGCACAATTTGTTCTGCCATTTCTGTAGAAACAAAACGCGCCGGTATACACACAACATTCGCATTATTATGCAAACGAGCCAATTCAGCAATTTCCGGAAGCCAACAGATAGCTGCTCTGATTTGCTTGTGCTTATTGGCTGCCATTGCAACTCCATTGGCGGAACCACATATCAATATACCAAAATCCTCCTCATGCTTTTCGACTGCATCGGCTACAGGATGAGCATAATCAGGATAATCAACACTATCACCCGAATACGTTCCATAATCCAGAACTTCGTACTTCTCTGACAATAGAAGTTTTATCTTTTCTTTCAAATCAAAACCCGCGTGATCGGCTCCTATGTGTACTTTTCTCATGTTAATGTGATTGAAAATGAATGCATCATGTCATTACTAACTGCGCGTCTAAATTAAACCGACACTTATCAGCATGACACATGATTTTTCGTGTATTCACTTTTGACAATCTGTTAAAACTTTATTTGGAATATGAATGCATCGACAGACATACGCTATTTCAAAAAGGAAACGAAACAAAATTTTACATTAATTCCTTCATCTCATTCACACTTCTGCCAACAATTCACAGGTTTCTTCAACAGGTACTTTACAAACATCCTACGATTTGAGACTTCTGTTTATAACCAACCCATACCCTTGATAATCAAAAAATACACACTCTCATAACATGTTCATGAACTCATTCCTTATTGTACAAAATGCAGAGTCAAGTGAATCCAAGGAAATTTATTCATGCTACTAACAGACCATTAATCTATAACTAACTATTTAAATAAAATATATTCTTTAGTCAAGTGAAAAGAAATCGTAAGACGTTGTTTAGAGAACGGATTGAACCAATAGTTTTGCCCTGAAATGAAAAAGGAATTGTTGATTGGAATTTGGTGTGTACTGATGGTGAATTCAGTGCAAGCCCAATGGCAATTCACCCAATTTCGATTTGAAAATGGCGCCATCAGCAGCGAGGGATATCTGAGAGATGGAAAACCCGATGGATACTGGAAAACGTACTATTCTAACGGTAAGCTTAAAACAGAAGGAAATCGGAAAAACTATCAATTGGACTCCACGTGGAATTTCTATAGTGAGTCGGGAATTCTTCAAAAATCGATTTCGTATGCCGGTGATCTGAAAAACGGTTGGGAGCGCATGTATAACGAAGATGGACGTTGCGTGGAAGAGTATACTAACATGAACAACATCCGAAACGGATTGGCAAATTGGTATTACCCTACAGGCGAATTAAGAAGGACAGGACGTTTTGAAAACAATAAGGAAGAAGGCAAAGCAACCGAATACGAGCGTGATGGAAGGATTATAACCTTACTGACATACAGAAATGGATTTATATATACAGAGGAAAAGGTAAACCGATATGATAGCCAGGGAAAAAGAACGGGTATTTGGAAAGATTTGTATGAAGATGGAAAACTCAAGATGGAAGGTAATTGGCAGGTAGGAATGAAGAATGGAGTTTTTAAGTTCTACACAAAAAAGGGCGATCTCGAAAAACTGGAACGGTACGAAAATGATGTATTAATAATTGACGAGGCCTCCACATCGATTCTGGATATTAGAAAGGAATATCATAGCAATGGAAGTATTCGTGAAATGGGCACGTATCGCAGCGGAAAGAAGCAAGGTAATTTTAGAGTCTATGATGAGCAGGGCAACGAGACAAGCGGTTTGTTATTCGACAACGACGTGCTTGTTGGTGAAGGAATGATAGATAGTCTGGGTAGAAGAGTAGGCGAATGGAAATTGTTTTATCCGGACGGAAAGGTGAGAGCTCAGGGAAAGTACATAGCCGGTTTGCGAGAGGGTAATTGGACCTATTTTTTTCCAAGCGGAAAAACAGAACAATCAGGTGCGTATAAAATGGATTGGCCGAATGGAAATTGGAAATGGTATTATCCCAATGGACAACTGCATAGAGAGGAACTATATCGCAACGGAAAAGAGGATGGCTTGTCGGTGGAGTACGACACATTGGGTGTAGTTCGCAACGAAGGAGAGTTTACCGCCGGCGCGAGAAATGGGAAATGGAGACTGACTGTAAATGATCACATTGAAGAAGGTCAATACTTGGATGGTGAGCGCGATGGTTTATGGATTTGGTATTATGGCAATGGAAAGAAAATGTTTGAAGGGAATTATCAATCCGGTATTCCGGTCGATCGCCATAAGTACTGGTATGTAAACGGGCAGGTAGAAATGACAGGAAAGTATAAAGGTGGAGAAATGGATGGAAGATGGGATTTCTTCGATACAAATGGCTTTCCGGCCATGCAATTGGATTATGTTGAAGGAAAGGTTGTACGCATAGACGGTCAAAAGATTAAGTTACCTGATAGTGATGACTAACTACTTATCAGAAATACTGCAGCATCCGGTCGACAAACTCGCTATTTTAGAGTGGACATCCATGAAAGTCATCGAGGCCAACGATGAATTTCTAGATTACTTCCAATTAAAAAAGACGACACTCAAGAAAAAGTTTTTTTTATCCCTTATTTGGAGAGATGTGCCACGTGAAAAACAAGACCAGATTATTCAGGTTGTGGAAGAGCATGGTTTCATTTCTTTTCAAGTTGTTGAAACAGAGAAGTGGATTCAAATTACACGAGTTAAGGATGGGTTGAAAGATTTGGCATTGGCACGTGTGCTTGATATTCCAACCAACAAAAAAATAATTGAACAAGAGCTGGAAGAAAGTGAGCTTCGATTTAAAAGTCTTGCTAGTGTGGCGTCGGAAGGAATATGTTTTATTCAGGAGGGAACCCTAGTGGATGCCAATGATCAGTTGGCGAAAATGTATGGTTATGAAAGCGCACAAACAATCTTATCTAAAAAACTGAATGAGCTTATTTCTATTCAAGACATTCAGCTTGTTATGGCAAGTGCTGAGATTTCCTCAGTAAATAGAAATGATGTGAGGGCCACCGATTTCAGTGGACGCAGCATGTTTTTAGAGATAACAGGAAGCTATGTTCAGTTTAATAGTAAGCGAACACTGGCTTTAGTTTTTAATGATGTGAGCTCGAGAAAGCGCGCCGAGCAATCTCTTCATCAAAGCTTGGAAAGTTTTCAGCGCTTGTTGGAAGATTCTCCTAACGGTGTTGTTATTCTAACGGAAGGAAGGATACAATACCTTAATCAGGCAGCATGCAAGCTCTTGGGTGCAGCAGAGGAAGATGAGGTTTTTGGTGACTCTTTTGAGAATTTCATCGAAGAATCATTCAGAAGCGAATTGCAACGTGACTTGCAGATTATACGTGAGGGTGGTGAGGTTTTCAATAAGGAGATTCGATTGAAGGTTCTGACGAATGAAGCGGTCGATGTCGAAATTAAACCAACGCTGACAGTGTATGAAAACAAACCATCGATTCAGATTACTCTCAACAATATCACTGACCGAAACAAACTTGTTCAGGAGCAGATACGCGTTCGTTTTGTGGAAGAAATTAATGCGGCACTAAAGGCAGAGATTGAAGAGCACCGGGCAACACAAATGAAGCTCGACCAGCAGCAGAAGCAAACACAGGAGCAAACCGCAAAAATTGAATCGATATTCAACAGCACGGAGAATATCATGATGTGGACAATAGACCATGATTATGAAATTACCGCACTGAATGCGAATTTTATTGCCAAGATGAAGGCGTCATTTGGTGAGGATGTCGACACCCGAAACAATATCATGTCGATCTTGAAGCGCCATGTTGACCAAGATTTGTATCAAGGCCAGTTGCAAGCATTTACAAACGGATTCAAAGGCAGACCACAGCAATTCGAATTACCATTGAAGAACACGGATAATGAGACAATCTGGTGGCAGTGCTTTTTGAATCCGGTTCACGTAAATGGTAAGTTTAGGGAGTTGTCTTGTCTCGTTTACGATAACACGGAGCGAAAGGAAATTGATCGAAAAATTCGCGACTCGCTGAAGGAAAAGGAGGTTCTTTTAAAAGAAGTTCACCATCGCGTGAAGAATAACCTTCAGGTAATTTCAAGTATTTTGAATTTGCAATCGTCCTATGTTGATGATCCGAAGACATTGGAAATACTGCGCGAAAGCCAGCAGCGAATCAAGAGCATGTCTTTCATACATGAAACGATTTATCGCACATCCGATTTTAGCCGACTGGAGTTCATGGATTATCTGAAGACAATCATTTCAAATCTTATCCAGAGTTATCGAAGCGCAAAAACAAGAATTGATTTTGTGTCGGAAATGCATTCGGTGGGCCTGAATCTCGATCAAGCAATTCCGTGTGGACTCATCATAAACGAGCTCGTGAGTAATGCGTTGAAGTACGCGTTTAAGGGCCGAGATCATGGAACACTTACGGTAAAACTGAACGAAGAAGATGGTGTTGTTCAGCTTGCTGTAATTGACGATGGTATTGGATTACCGGCTGATTTCGCGTTTGAGAAAAACAACTCACTGGGTATTCAGTTGGTTTATGCGCTGCTCGATCAGTTGGATGCAACGGTCAAGGTTAATCAAACCGAAGGCACGCAGTTTTTTATCAGGTTTAAACGCAAGTAGGTTAAATCTACTTACATTGCATAGGATAATCTAAATAACCAACAAATCATGGCCGTTAACATTCTCGTGGTAGAAGACGAAAGCATTGTTCGCAAGGACATTGAGCGCAGTCTGGAAAAATTAGGATATCACGTCGTGGCGCAAGCCGATAACGGTGAGAGGGCTATTGAGTTGGCCCGCGCTACTAAGCCCGACCTAGCCCTTATGGACATCCAGATAAAGGGAGATATGTCGGGAATAGAAACCGCTGAAGCGCTGAAGCAAGAAATGGATATTCCGGTTGTGTATCTTACCGCGTTTGCTGATGAGCCCACGCTCAACAAGGCGAAAATCACTGAGCCGCACGGCTATATCCTCAAGCCGTTCAAGGAGATTGATCTACACACGACAATCGAGATGGCCATCCACAAGCACGGCAAGGAAAAGGAAGTGAGAGTAGAAAATGAATTACTTCGTTCGCTTACCAGCTATAAATCCAATGCGAATTATTTATTCATTAAGCATCAATCAAAGCTCATAAAGGTCAATACTTCCGACATCTATTACGTCGAGGCCCTGAAAGATTACATGCAAATTGTGACCGCCGATATGAAGTATACCATTCATGCAACCATGAAGGATATTGAGCGGAAATTACCAAAGACCGTTTTTCAGCGATTGCACCGATCTTACATTGTAAACATGGATAAGATAGCCGCCATTTCGGGTGCTGATGTAATCTTGGCTGATGTCAATAAGGAAATACCCGTTGGCGGAAATTATCGGGATGAGTTCGGCGATAGAATAAACATCCTCTAAGCGCTCATATATCTTGTTTCCGAAGTTGCGTGCGGACGGCAAATGGTGCGACGTTACTTTTGTCGCTCAAAATCAATAGCAATGAAAAATCGATACCTGAGAAAGTTTGTTCATTATGTGCTCAATGGACTTCTTATCTCGTTGCCTGTATTTGGAACCGGCTACATCGTGTATCGGTTGTTCAGTTTTCTAGACAGTATAGTTCCTCGCATAATTTACTCGGAAGATGAAATGCTAACCAAAGGAGATCACTTCTCGGGCTGGGGTATTTTGATGCTGGTGTTGGTGTTGTTCGTGATGGGTTGGTTTGGCGGCATGTTCATCAACGACCGAATCAAAGGAGTGTTTCAGCGATTACTCGATAAAATTCCCGGGGTGAACAATTTGTACAATGCGATTTCAGACGTGCTGAGCGCATTTGTGGGCAAGGAAAAGAAGTTCAACCAACCGGTATTGGTTCGGGTGAGTGATCAAATGGATTTGGAAATGATTGGCTTCATTACCGACACCGATTTATCTGAGCTGGGAGATATCGAAGGAAAGGTGGCTGTATACTTTCCCATGAGCTATAGCTTTTCAGGCCACATGATGATTGTTCCTGCGAGAAACATCAAGCGCATAGAACGAAACTCGGTTGACATTTTGAAATACACCATGAGCGGTGGTATCGTGGAGTTAGACCCGGAGAATGAAGGGAAAGTACGCCACTAATTTGCTCTTGCTCCACCTCATCGTATTGGTGTGGGGCCTAACCGGAATCTTAGGAAGGGAAATTACACTCGAGCCGGTCCTGTTGGTTTGGTGGAGGGTGTTGATTGCGGTTGCCACAATTGCGATGATTGCCCTTTTAGCGCGCAAACAATTGATTGCCCAAACGCGCGATTTGGTTCGTTTTGCCGGTGTTGGTTTGCTTACTGCAGCGCACTGGGTTTGTTTCTTCGCGAGCATCAAATACTCCAAGATTTCTGTCGCTCTGGTCGTGTTGAGTACCTCCGCCTTTTTCGTGTCTCTAATTCATCCCCTGCTCAAACGTGAGAGACCAAGGCGCTATGAAATGGCATTGGGTCTGGTTGTCATTGTCGGCATTTTTCTCATCTTTAAGTTCGAATCTGAATACACATTGGGCATTGCCCTGTCTCTATTGGCGGCTTTTTTAGCCGCGTTATTTTCTACGCTGAACGCGCGTCTTGTGGCTACGTATCAACCTACACAAATGGCATTTTGGGAAATGCTGTTCGCTTTTCTCGGGCTGTCTGTCTTCATGGTAATAACCGGTAAGAGTCAACAGTTGGCAACACTGCCCACCCCCCGCGATTTCCAATTGTTGCTGTTGTTAGGTATTCTTTGCACGGGTGTGGCCTTCATTGTGAGCATTCGTGTAATGCGTGTTCTGAGTCCGTTTACATGCGCTCTTGCAATCAATATGGAGCCGGTATATACCATCGTGCTGGCACTCATACTCTATGGCAGTGATGAATGGATGAGCCCGCAGTTTTATTTCGGCGGACTGGTGATTATTTCCACCCTATTCCTCGACACCTGGCTGAAAAGTCGGCGGCTGAAAAGGGGTTAAGAATACAGGTTGTTTTTCTTGATGTATTCGATTACCGTCGGATGAGTTAAACCCGAAATGGATTCTTCGCGATGAACCTGTGCACGGATATCGGTGGCTGAAATATCCACGAGATCACCGGTTAGAAATTGGATACGTTTTTTGAAGGGCTCTAAAAAACCAGGTATTGTGGGCGTTGCGTTCGTTCTCGGATAAACCACAAGTTCAACCAAGTTGAGCAAGGCCTCAAACTCTTTCCAGCGATTAAACCCCGGAAGGTTGTCCTCTCCAATGATGAGCTGGAATGACCGATTGGGATTTATTGCAATTAGTTCTCTTACTGTATCTATCGTAAACGAGGGTCTCGGTAAGCCAAACTCAATATCGCAAACGCGAATGTGGTTTTCATTGGCACACGCGAGTTGTGCCATGCGTAATCGATGTTCTTCGGAAGCTAGGTCGCGATTTTCTTTGAATGGGTTTTGAGGGCTTACGACTAACCACAACTCATCCAGTTGTTGTTGTTCTAATGCTTGACGAGCCACGTGCAAGTGGCCGTTGTGAATAGGGTTGAATGATCCGAAGTAGAGCGCTGTTTTCATGGCGCAGCCAAAAATTCACGCACTCGGCTTTCTGCTTCTCGAAGCGCCTTTTCCAAGTCTTCATTCACAATAACACAATCGAAGCGCGGCTCATAAGCCATTTCTTGTTGGGCTTTCGCCACGCGTTGTTCGATTTTCTCCGGCGACTCAGTGCTTCTTTTACGAAGGCGTTCTTCCAACACAGCGACACTTGGAGCTTTCACAAAAACAGAAAGCGCTTTCTCACCCAGAATTTTTTTGAGGTTCAATCCACCAACCACATCGAGATCAAAAATCACATGGCCTCCATTGTTCCAGATTCGCTCAATT
>JBILCQ010000102.1:0-7736 GCA_044353065.1 Flavobacteriales bacterium
TACCATCGTGGCGCTGCTGCCTTCAATATCGAGCCGGCCACTGGTTAACCGGGGTTCATCCGGGAAACGCTCACTCTCCAGACAACTGCTAAAGAGAAAAGAAATTCCGAATAAAATGAGTGCGTGCTTCATGTTGCTCAAAACTATCGATTTTCTTTGTTCCAGAATGAAAAATCTGCCTGATCCTTTTTCGATCGATTCCGAAGCCGCTTTGATTGAAGCGGCAATGGCAATCTTCCGACACCAGGCGGAACATTGTGACATCTACCGCCGCTATTTACAAACGATAAAAGTCGCTCCGGATTGCATACAACATCCCGCTCACATTCCCTATCTGCCCATTGGCTTTTTTAAATCGCACGAGGTGACTTCGGGTGATTTCGTTCCTGAACTAACCTTTACAAGTAGCGGCACAAGCGGAAACAATACCAGTCGACATCAAGTTCGACAAATTGACACCTATCGAAACGCCTTCCAACATGCTTTTGAATTGCAATACGGCTCACCATCAAACTACGTGATTTGCGCGCTACTTCCCTCCTACCTCGAGCGTGAAGGATCGTCGCTTATCTTGATGACGGAAGAACTCATTGCACAAGCACAACCAGGAAGCGGATTCTTTTTGCAGCATCACGAAGAGTTGCGATCACTGCTCATCGAAAACGAAAAAGCAGGAAAGAAAAATCTGTTGCTCGGCGTCACGTTCGCTCTACTCGATTTTGCGGAAGCGATGCCCACAGCGTTGCCCAACACCATCATCATGGAAACCGGTGGTATGAAAGGTCGGCGAAAGGAATTAATTCGGGAAGAAGTGCATCGCATTCTAAAAGGTGCATTCCATGCAGAGCACATACACAGCGAGTACGGCATGACCGAACTACTCTCGCAAGCATACTCGCATGGTAAAGGAATATTCCGATGTCCGCCTTGGATGCGAGTAACGGTGCGCGACGTGCAAGACCCACTGAGTAACTACTATGAAGGAAAAGGCGGACTCAACATCATTGACCTAGCCAATATCGATTCATGTGCCTTCATCGCCACTCAAGACCTTGGCATTGTCCATAAAGACGGAACGTTCGAAGTCACGGGACGCTTCGATTATGCGGATGTGCGGGGGTGTAATTTGATGGTGGTGTGAGTTTTAATAAGCGCTAAAATTTTTAACCGCAGAGGCGCAAAGAGCGCAAAGAATTATAGAAAAACTCGTTGGTCTCCGCGCCTCTCCGGTTAACGAAAAAATACCAACCCGGAAGCAACCTTTCAAAGTTCACGACGTCTTTAACCTGGAGCGTAACTCCAAAGAAAATTGAAGCCCAACCGGTGCTGCAACACCTAAGGGACCACTTCAACTATCATGATTTCCTAAACAAATAAGCCGGGCTCGAAAGGGACCGGTTTATTTTTTGTTTTTAACCGCAGAGGCGCAGAGAACGCAAAGAAGTTATATAAAGAAGCTTTGCGCACTTTGCGCCTCTGCGGTGAAAAAAACAAGCATATATTCCTATAATTTATAGGTTGCATGCCACCCTCAAATTGCAGAATCTTCAGGGCAAAAATGACCTACAAAGAACTCAGCTACTCAGTCGTTGGAGCAGCAATCAATGTCCATAAAGAACTCGGACCCGGATTGCTGGAAAAAGTCTATCAAGAATGCCTGTTCTATGAACTCTCCAAACTTGGATTTCAGGTCGAAAAAGAAATTGCAATCCCAATCACCTACAAGGGCATTCAACTCGATTGCGGATTCCGAATGGACATGCTCGTTGAAAACAAATTGGTCATCGAAACAAAAACAGTAAACGAAATTCACGACATCCACCATGCACAACTTCTCAGTTATCTCAAACAAGGCGATTACAGACTTGGACTGCTCATCAACTTCCATACAGTCCATTTAAAAAATGGTATTCGAAGAGTCGTCAATGGACTTGAGGAATGAATTTATTAACCGCAGAGGCTCAAAGGAGTTAAACAAAAACACTTTGCGTTCTTTGCGTCTTTGCGGTTCAAAACTAACCAACGCGCAGCAGGAAGTAGTTCTTCTTCCCCCTCTGCAACAACACCACTCCACCGGCCAATACATCACTTTGTGCAAGCACGCGTTCGGCGTCTGCTTTTACTTTGTTCACGCTGATGCTGCCTTCCTGCAAGGCTCTGCGGGCTTCGCCATTCGACTTCATGAAGCCGCTCTTGACCATAGCATCAACAATAGAAAGTCCTGCCGACAATTCATCGGCACCGACATTGCCTTGTGGAACGCCTTCGAAAATCTCCATCAACGTTTCTCCGCTGAGCTTGCGCAAATCTTCATCGGTGCTCTTGCCAAACAATATCTCCGATGCCGCTACCGCTGCTTCATAATCGGCCTGTGAATGCACGCGACAGGAGATGTCTTTTGCCAATGCCTTCTGCATCGGGCGCTTACTCGGATCCAGCTGCTGCTCCGCCTCGAGGGCTTCAATTTCTTCGCGGGTCTTGAGCGTGAAAATGCGGATGTAATTAGCCACATCGGCATCACTCGCATTCAACCAAAACTGATAAAATTTATAGGGCGATGTGCGCTTGGAATCCAGCCAAATATTGCCGCCTTCCGTTTTTCCAAACTTAGTTCCGTCAGCTTTCTTGATGAGCGGAGTAGTAAGGGCAAACGCTTGTCCACCATCCTTACGACGTATTAGCTCCGTGCCTGTCACAATATTGCCCCACTGGTCGCTGCCGCCCATTTGCAACATCACGCCCTTGTTCTTCCACAAAAAATAGAAGTCATACCCTTGCACCAATTGGTAACTGAACTCGGTAAACGACATGCCTGTTTCCAATCGGTTCTTCACCGAATCTTTCGCCATCATATAGTTCACACTGATGTGCTTGCCCACATCGCGGATGAACTCCAAAAATCCAAACGACTTAAACCAGTCGTAGTTGTTGACCATCTCGGCTGAATTCTCACCGCAGTTGAAATCCAAAAACTTTTCAATCTGCCTTTGCTGACAAGCTTGGTTGTGGCGCAATGTTTCTTCATCGAGTAAGTTGCGCTCGGCACTCTTGCCGCTAGGGTCGCCCACCATGCCGGTTGCGCCGCCAATCAATGCCATCGGCTTGTGACCACATTGCTGAAAATGCAACAGTGTCATAATCTGCACGAGATTGCCTACACCGAGCGAATCAGCGGTTGGATCGAAGCCAATATAGCCACGCACCATTCCCTTCTGCAATTCGTCTTCAGTACCGGGCATCACATCGTGCAACATGCCACGCCACTTCAATTCTTCAATGAAATTCTTCTTGCTCATAGTCGGTTGCAAAATTACCGCGTCATAGCGCGCTTACCACTTCTTCGAGTTTTATTCCGCGCGATCCTTTGATCAACACCACATGATCGCTCATGGCTTGCGCTTCTAGATAAGTTTTAGCCGCTACATTATTTTCAAAAACCGGATAATCACCTTCCTTCCAAATCGACCCGAATATGGGGCCCACAAGTATGCCGTTCAAGCCCAAACGCTGCGCTACTTCAATGATATGACGATGTTCCGCCGGTCCCATTTCTCCCAACTCCAGCATATCGCCAATGACGAAATACTTCTTGTTCGCCGATTGCTTGCTCAGAGCTTCCAGCGCAAATTCTAAGCTCGTTGGGTTCGCATTGTAAGCGTCCATGATGAGCGTATTTCGATCCGTGTGTTTAATCTGCGAGCGATTGTTATCGGGAGCGTATGCACAAATCGCAGCGTGTATCTTTTCATTGCTCACGCCAAAGTGCTCACCCACTGCTATTGCCGATGCGATGTTGAAGATATTGTATGCACCAGCCAATTGAGTTCTATACTCCTTTCGCACTCCATCATGCACATGAGCATATACCAGTGTCGGACTTTCCGACACGCACTCCAACGCGTTGCTTGAGTAAGGAATAATGTTCATGCCTTCTGCGGATCGCTTCAACTTTTCCAAATCTGTATTTACGAAAATCAATCCTCCAGATGCGTGTGTAAAGTCATACAACTCTTTCTTTCCTTTTACAACACCTTCCTCTCCTCCAAAGCCCTCCAAATGGGCCTTTCCCATGTTGGTAATGAGCGCATGAGTCGGCAAAGCATATTCACAATAACTGCGTATTTCTCCCTGATGGTTGGCGCCCATCTCCACAATTGCCAACTCGCAATCGACAGGAATTGCCAACAATGTTAGCGGCACGCCAATATGATTATTCAGATTACCCAAGGTAGCACTCACCCTATAGCGCTGCGCCAGTACATCGCGAATGAGTTCCTTAGTGGTTGTTTTCCCATTGCTTCCTGTGATAGCTAGAAATGGAATACTCAAACTCTTGCGATACATCTTTGAGACTTGCTGCAAAGCGATCAAAACATCTTCCACCAACACCATACGTTCATCGTGGGGCGTTTGCGGCTCATCAATCACTGCCATGGAAGCCCCCAATTCAAGGGCCTGCGCCGCGAAGGTATTCCCATTGAAATTACCGCCCTTCAAAGCGAAGAAAATGTCACCTTGATTGATTTTGCGCGTGTCAGTGGCTACACCGCTGCCCGAGCGAAGTCGGGGGCGTGCCTCCAAGAACTTCTCAAAAATACGTTGAATCATATGCTAAAAATAAAAACCCCGATCGCATTGATCGGGGTTTCAATATCGAAGTTTGAACAACGCTTTTCTTATTCCTGAGAAGCAATACCTGTCTGACTTCCCAGACGATCCATTGCGCAACGGAATCCAAGGGTCGACATCGAGCGGCGCTCATCGAGGTAACGACGTGTACCCGGAATGGTGTAATAAGCGCGATCTCTCCAATTACCGCCCTTATATACTCGAGCGCGGTCATTAATGAGTGTTGTAGCTCCCCATTCATACATACGATTCTTATCCTTCTCGAAATCGGCGTTATCGTAATAGATACTGCTATTCATATCACCATCCCGGTAATCAATATAGTCCGCTTTGCGATAGTTGCGACGATCGATATTTTCCTCGACACTCACATTGCGACGCTTTACTTCACCTGGTGCACTGGTAATATAATCTGCCATACCATCGCGCAAATCTGCTGCAATCAAGTCTTCAGAATCCGTTACCAAATCCATTGCTTCCTGCATTGCATCCTGGGCTTCATCATCTTTACGCTCATTCACTTTCTCTTGAGCTGAAGTGACTTTTTGATTGCACTGATCAAGCAGTGTGAGTGAGTTTTGAGTTAATCGGGCTCCCGCTTGTTCCTGATAATTCTTGAGGAAATAAGCAACACCTTCAATATCGTAAATATTCTTATCGTGCTTATCAGCAAAGCTTCCATCACTATTCAAAACGCGTGTCTTGAATACATTACCTCTGAAAGGTCGAAACTCACTTTTATCTTCCGGCGAAAGTGGACGATACACGTCCATAACCCATTCGGATACATTTCCAGACATGTTATACAATCCATAATCGTTCGGTGGGTAAGCATAAACCGGAGCTGTAATATCAGCGTTATCGTTCAAATAACCCGCTACACCCATGTAGTCACCGGCACCGCGAACGAAATTTGCGCGGATGGTTCCGTAGAAACGACCTCCACTATCGTCATTTCTCACGTAATGGCCATTCCAAGGATAAGTGCGGCGATCTGTAATGAGTTCCTGAAATGAATTACCAACCAATCCTAGGGCGGCATATTCCCACTCCGCTTCTGTAGGCAGGCGATAGCGCGGAAGGATAATACCATCAGACATAGTTACAAGACGAGTTCCTGTTCCCTTCGGATTATAGTCTTTCAACCCGCCTGAAGCCGCATCTCCGGTATATTGACCCGAGAGGTATGAGTCAGTAGTAAAATGCTCTTCGTTAGCTTGACCCGTTGGGTTGTAACTCATCAATCCTTCACGAATAAGAATGAGCTCATTTACCCTATCGGTGCGCCAAACGCAATATTCACTTGCCTGCAACCAGCTAACACCAACGACCGGGTAGTCGCGATACGCCGGGTGACGCAAGTAGTAGTCCACTTGTGGCTCGTTGTACTCAGTTACTTCGCGCCAGATATTCGTATCGGGTAATGCTCTATTAATAAGTTCCGGGTAGGTATCGGCATAAACCAATTTCAACCAGTGCAGGTAGTCATTCCAAAACTGATTGGTAACCTCGGTTTCATCCATGTAGAACGACGAGACAGTAACTCTGCGAGGGATATTGTCCCAAGCAAAATTGAGGTCATCTTCAACACGGCCCATGGTGAATGTTCCACCCTCTACGAGAACTAGCCCAGGACCAGTCTCTTGGTCAACGTAGTCTTGTCGTTCAAAACCTCCGTTTTTCTCGTCGTTGTAGGACCAACCGGTTGCACCCGATCGCTCTTTGTCGCACGACGAAAGGAATGACGCTACTGCAATGGCGCCCAATCCTAAAAACATCTTAGAAACGGTTTTCATGATTTCGATAGTTATATGAATTATTCGTTTTACGTTTAATCGTAGCAATGAACTAGAATGAAGGACACGCTATTGTGCGGAATTTCTTTTTCTTTTGTCGACATTCGAAGTTAATACCGAGAGACACTTCGTGCGAACCACCGGTAGACGGAGTCAACTCAGAAATAGTAATATCATAACTATAACCGAAACGAACCATATCGGTTTGAATGCCAATTGTTGCAATGAATGCGTCACGGTAAGTTTGACCAAATAACAATCCTCTGAACCACAAACCGGCTACCAGGGGACCTTTGCTTACATACATTCCCAAATTCAACTGCTGAAACTCTCCCTGACGGCGATACAGCAAATTCGGTGACAACTTAGCGTCATTGTCTCTGCTCTTTTTCTCAATTGGGATAACAGCACCGGCATGCACTGTGTATTTCATAGGTAAGCGGCTCGTTCCAAGAATCAACGACTCATTTGGCTCGTTGAGGTGATGTACTGCGAATCCACCATAAAACTTGTCGCTGAAACCAAGTATTCCTGCCGAAAAATCGATTGCTTTAACCTGCCCTCCGCGCTGTATGTCGTTTGTTTGATAAATGAACCCCATTTTGGGATCAATCATATCTCCGAATGTAAGTTTACTCCAATCCAGCGTTTTCTGGAAATAACTAGCTTGAAAACCCGCCTTGAGAGAAAACTTTCTTGACACAGCCTGTTGATAGGAATAAATACCACTTACCGAGGTTGTATTCAGGGTGCCATTAGCAGCGCGATCATTCAAAACAAGCAAACCGACACCACCTTGAATAGTTGATACATGTTGGTCATAAGAGGCACTGGTGGTGACAAAATTACCGCTGAGTGAGGGCCATTGATTTCGGTAATTCATTACCAGACGAGGGCATCGATTCGTACCTGCAAAGGCTGGATTTAAGTAAAGAGGATTTGCATAAAACTGTGTAAACTCGGGGTCTTGAGATTTTGCATCCTCAGCCAAAATAAGCGCCGACATCAGCACAAGTATGAATCGAAGGCTTTTGTTCATAGAAAACAACTTCTTTTTGGGTGTAGTTGAAAAGAATTAGCAATAATACAACAACTTTGCATGGAAAAAAATTGCGCAGCAGTTACAATAATGAGACTACCAAATGGTTTAATCCGTTGCGCCAAACCATTGCACATGTATGAAGTTACGCCTTAAGACACTGATTATCTGCATTATAAGTTCAAGTTTAACATCGTTTTCTCAAGAACGTGAAACTATTCTTTTGACCAAAAAGTTGCAGTGGAACGAAAATGTCGGCTTGACAACTGACG
>JBILCQ010000103.1:0-7710 GCA_044353065.1 Flavobacteriales bacterium
GGATTGCCCAACCATTTGCCCGATGATGAGTGCGCAAATGGCGCGGCTTCAAGATAAATTCATGAAGGAAAATCCTGAATTACCGGTACGCTTTCTTTCGTTCTCCGTGAAGCCGGAATCGGATACTCCTGAAAAACTGAAGGCCTATGCACAAAACATCGGGGCCGACTTGTCGCGCTGGAACTTTCTGACCGGAAAAGCTACCGATATTTATGATCTGGCGCAGTTTGGGTTCTTGCTTACCGCCTTTCCTTCCGACACTGCTCAAGGGGGCATTTTCCACACCGATAAGGTGACGCTGCTCGATAAGACAGCACGCATGCGAGGATATTACGACGGAACATCAACCTCGAGCATGGATCAGTTGTTTACAGATGCGATAACTCTCTCCAAAGAATCAAACCCATGATTGAAGCATCCATTCCTAAAAATGACAAAGTTGCAAAACGCATCATTTGGCTTCTGTCCATAGTTGTATTTCTCGTTGTTGTCTCCTTGAAGTACATCCATGTGAATGCCGATCTCGGCTTTAATCCGCATGTGTTTGCAACTGTCAACGCTTTCCTGAACGGATCGGTAGCGCTGCTGCTCGTTGCGGCCTTGATCGCTGTTAAGCAAAAAAACTACACGCTTCATAAACGCACTATGCTTTCGGCTATGGTGCTGTCATCTTTGTTTCTGGTGAGCTACATCGCGCATCACGTCCTTTCAGGCGACACGGTGTATCCCAAAGATGCGCCTTTGCGAGCATTTTATTTCGCAGTGCTTATCACTCACATTATTCTGGCTGCGGTTATTCTGCCCTTTATCCTCTTTACCACATACCGCGGGCTAACAGCCGATTTTCAAGCCCACAAAAAAATAGCGCGCATCACCTGGCCCATTTGGTTTTATGTGGCTGTGAGCGGAGTGGTTGTTTATTGGATGATTAGTCCTTACTATGTATGAGGGGGAAGGTATAAGGGGTAAGGGATAAGGGATAAGGTGTGAGGTGTGAGGTGTGAGGTGTGAGGTGTGAGGTGTGAGGTGTGAGGTGTGAGGTGTTTGGGGAAAAGTAAATTACATTTGAGGTATGAAGACAAAAGCATCCTATCTATTTCTATCTGCGGTCTTGTTTCTTTTCAGTCTTGCTGGCTCGGCGCAATGTGCGATGTGCAAAGCCACGGCCGAGAGTGCAACAAAAAACGTGGATAAAGGAATTGGAGAAGGCCTCAATGCCGGAATTGTCTACCTGATGCTGGTTCCCTATGTCTTGCTTGCCACAATCGCACTGGTCTTTTTTCGGAAAAAAATTATGGGCATTTTCCGTTCGTAATTCCATTGGGCAGTACTTCCGACTTTACCGAATTGTTGCTTTTTATTGTCATTCATACTTACTTCGGAAGAAATTCTTATTTTAGCGACATCTAAACCCGTCGAATTCGCCCGCTATGAAATTTGTATTTTCTCTTCTTTGTTTGGTTTTTGCCCTTTTATTGGGCTCCGGTTTAGCTACAGCCCAATTCATCGAAGAACTAAAAATCGACTCCACGCAAGTGCCGGAGGTTGAAGATCAGAAGATGCAGATTACGGTTACCGATTTTAAGTCGAAAATGTATACGGACGCCGATGTGATGATTAAAGGTCTCAATCCGCGTAAAACCGTTGTCCTAAAGAATTTCACCGACTCCACTCTACTTCTGAAAAGCTATCGCATCTACACGGTATCAGTTGTGAAGGAGGGATACATGTATTACGCCCATAAGTTCTGGCCGTCCGAAGCAACTACTCACTACGAACGCGTAGAATTGAAACCCCTTTCTGTGGGACTCAAGACGAGCATCGAAGACATTACTTTCCTTGGTGATGAAACTCAATTGTATCACAAATCAGTTCCTGCGCTGGAAGAGCTTGTTCAATTTCTGACCGTTAATCCATCTGTAAAAGTCTGCATCATAGGCCACGCGAATTGCCCCGTTAACGAAGAAAAGAAAAACTCAGACGCCTACTACAGAAGGGCATCCGAAAAGAGAGCTGAGTCCGTGGTAGAATATCTTGTTCTTCATGGCATTGCTGCCGATCGACTCACAACGCGTGGAATGGGAAATAAGCAAATGCTCTACCCCGACCCTCAAACAGAGTGGCAAGTAAGTGCAAATCGCAGAATTGAAATCGAGATTACCGACCTTTAATCGGTCTGTTTTTGCTCGCTGACTTCTATCATGTTTAGCTGTCATTTGGTAACGTTTTTTAGTGCAAACACATAAGCATTCCACCTAAGTTTGCGGACGCAATGACCTTGAATAAAATTTCACTTCGGAAGTATCTCACAAGTATAGCGTTTATCGCTGCATGCTTTGTTGCTCGGGCTCAAACGTGGTCGCTCGACACTTGCATTGCCTATGCCTTTCAGAATAACCTTTCCGTACAATTAAGTGCAGAGAATGTGTCTCTTGCCAAACTCAATGAGACCAGCGCTATCGGCGGTATGTTGCCATCGCTCAACGCTCAAGGCAGCCATGGCTATAACTGGGGTCAGCGCATTGACCCATTTACCAACCAGTTTGCCACGTCGCGCATTCAAAGTAATAACTTCGGTCTTGCAACGAGTATCAATTTGTTTGCTGGATTGCGGCAAGTAAACACACTGAAGCAAGCCGGCCTCAACTCGGAAACTGCTCGATGGAATTATGAGAAAATGCGCAACGATATAGCGCTCAATGTGGCTTCTGCATACCTCTCCGTAATCATTAATAAGGAGTTCATGGACATTGCTAAGCGAACGCTCGATGGCACGGATCGTCAGGTGAAACGTATGGAGAAATTAGTAGCAGCAGGACAACTTGCGGTGAGCAATCTCAACGACATGCAGGCGCAACTGGCATCCGATAACGCATCCTTTGTATCGGCCGAAAACAATTACCGCCTGTCCAAACTCTCCCTTATTCAGCTACTACAACTCGATGCACAAAACCTGGATGAATTCAATATTATCATCCCGAAACTTGACGAGATAGAACAATACACACTGCTTTCCAATCCCGACATTGCAGTGCAAGCCGCATTAAACAATTTCCCCGAAATTAAAAGTGCCACAACAGGAGTGGCAAGCGCTGCACTAGGGCGAAAAATTGCCGCATCGGCTTATTACCCGAGCTTAAACGCAAGTTTCTCATATGGTACCGGATTTTCGGGTGCAGCCAAAGTGGTTACGGGAAACCCCGACACACTTTCGTTTCCCATTGGTAGCGTTTTGGGAACGGGTGACTATGTGCTCTCGCTGCCGCAGCTTGCTTATTCTTCTGATGACTATAAAACAAAAGCATTCGGCGACCAGCTGCAAGACAACGTGAATCGCTCACTTTTTTTCTCGCTCAACTTCCCATTGTTCAACGGCTTCTCAACCCACACTGGAGTCAAGCGGGCCGAAATCAATCATCGTCAAGCCGAGCTTCAACTGGAGCAAACGAAGCAGTCCATTACTCAAAATGTCTATCAGGCATACAACGATGCTCAAGCTGCCCTTGCTTCTTACTATGCATTTAAATCGAGTGTGGCCGCCAGCGAAAAAGCATTTGATTGGGCGCAGTTGCGCTTCGAGCAAGGGATGAGCAACATAACAGAATATGCCGATGCCCGCATGCGCATGGAAATAGCGCAGGCCAATCTGGCAAGAACCAAATACGATTATATCTTCAAACTCAAAGTGCTCGACTTTTACCAGGGCAAAGCCATAACATTACAACCATGAACAAAACATTGAAGCGTATTCTGATAGGCGTGGGAGTTATTGCTGTCGCGGGTGTTGTCTACAGGGTTGCAGCCGGAAAGCAAGACCATGTTGTCGTTACCACCGAGAAAAGTGCATATCGAAAAATTGTGGAAACCGTTGCAGCCAGTGGTAAAATTCAGCCCGAATCGGAAGTGAAAATTCAATCGGAAGTTTCAGGTCAAATTGTTGAGCTGCCGGTTAAGGAAGGTGATTTGGTTCAGAAGGGGCAGTTACTGGTCAAAATCAACCCCGACTTGTACACCTCAGCTTTCAATAGAGCTGAAGCCGCACTCAATAGTTCCAAAAGCAACCTGAGCAGCGCCAAATCGCGCTTGGCTCAAGCAGAAGCCCAGTTCAACGTAAACAACCTGAATTACCAAAGACAAAAAAAGCTATTTGAGGATGGTGCGATTTCAAAAGCAGAATTGGAAAACAGCACGAGTCAATACGAAACATCAAAAGCCGAAGTAGAGGCGGCGAAAGAGAGCATACATAGCGCTCAATTCGCCATTGCGAGCGCAACGGCAGGTGTGAGCGAGGCAGCAGACAATTTGAAGCGCACCACCATTCTCGCTCCAATGACGGGCACCGTCACAGCACTCAATAAAGAACTAGGAGAGACCGTGCTTGGAAACAACATGATGAGCGGCGATGTAATCATGAATATTTCTGCTCTCGCCTTCATGGAAGTAAATGTGGAAGTGAATGAGAGTGATATCGTGCGGGTTAATCTCAACGATACAGCATTAGTCGAAGTCGATTCATACAAAGATGAAGCTTTCAAAGGGATCGTGACTGAAATCGGCAATACTGCGCTCAACGCTGCAGGCGACCAAATGAACCTCAATCAGGTTACCAATTTCTCGGTCAAGATTCGCATCCTTCCTGAATCGTACAGCCATTTAATGGAAGGTAAAGGCGAGAACTTCTCTCCGTTCAAACCTGGTATGAGCGCGACAGTCGATATTATTACCGAGAAAGCAGATAACGCACTCTCCATTCCTATTAAAGCAGTTGCCGCCCGCGATGATACTTCGTCTGCTTCGCTGCTCGATAAATTGAATCGGCAAACCACGGAAAGTGACGCGCCCGAAGAGCCGTTCTCCGTTGTTTTTGTGCGTAACACCACTTCCGATAAAGCTGAAATTCGTGTGGTAAAAATGGGTATTCAAGACGACAAATTCATCCAGATTCTAGAGGGCATTTCAGAAAATGAAGAGGTTGTCACAGGCCCCTATGAAACGGTCGCTCAGAAACTGAAGCCAGGCGAAAAACTGCATGTCGATTCAGGAACGAAAGAGGATAACAACAAGTAAATTTCGACATGAGTCTTTTTCTTCTGCTTGAAACATCCGGCAAAAATTGCTCGGTAGCACTGGCAAATGAGAAAGAAATTATTGCCTCACGCTCGGCTGTTGCTGATCATTTCATTCATGCTGAAGAGCTGCATGGTCTCATCCACAACCTGAGTCAAGAAAACCATATTGCATTGCAGTCGCTATCTGCAATTGCAGTAAGCAAAGGTCCCGGCTCGTACACAGGCCTTCGCATCGGGGTGAGTGCAGCCAAAGGATTGTGCTATGCTCTGAAACTTCCTTTGATTGCCATCGACACTACCGAAATTCTTGCTCATTATGCCTCTTGCGCTCATCCCGATGCCACCTGCATTTTTCCGGCAATCGATGCGCGGCGCTTGGAGCTATATGGTGCTCTCTTCGATGAAAAGCTGAATCGACTGAAGGAAGATGAACCAATCATCATCGATGAACACACATTCCAATCATACCCGGCAGAGAAACTTGTCATCGTAGGCGATGGTGCGGAAAAGTGCAGGCCCTATGTCGATCCTCGCGTCCGCATAATGCACGTGCTGCCTGAAGCCAGGATGATGCATCAAGCTGTACTTCATGCTTGGATGCATAAGCGGTTTGAAGACGTGGCCTATTTCGAACCTTTTTACTTGAAAGAATATACACCGGGCACTTCCAAGAAAAACACTTTGTAGTTTGTTTAATTTCGTTATATGACTCGAAACGTTGTGCGCATATTGATTTTGCTCCTTTTTCTAGGAAGCTGCCGTGGTCGGAACCGTGATCGAGTTCCCGATGTTCCTGTCAATATTGCCATAAACATCAACCAACCCGACTTCTTCAATCTTACAGTGTCCCAAGGTTGGGTTTACGTCACGGGCGGTTCGAGAGGAATTATAGTTTACAGAAAATCCGAAAGTGAATTCATCGCATTGGAGCGCCACAGTCCATATCAACCGGAAGATAATTGCGCCGTTACAGTAGACGATGATGGTAGTATCGTGACAGACCCCTGTTCCGACTCCAAGTGGTTAATCATGGATGGCTCCATTGTTCAGGGGCCTACCGCTTATCCCTTGCAGACTTACTCTACCTCCTTCACCAACCCCATGCTTTACATTACGAATTGACTTCGGTTAGAAGCCCAGTTAACCATCAGACTTTTTATCGCAAGGAATAACGGGATGTAACCTTCTCATCCATGCGGCGTAAAAGTGGCTAAAGCATTTTAGCCATGTTCAAGAAATCAACTCTACTTGTAGTCACGCTGTGTTCGATTATTCTTGCCGCTTGCGTCGTACCCGGCGCACGCCAAGAAAGGGCCGCACTGGAACTTCAAAAAAACGATTCCCTTTTTGTCATCGACAAAGCCGACTTTCAATTCCGCATTATACTTCCGAAGGATCTCATGATTGCCAATGAACCGGCAGTGCTACTCTCGGACAATGAATCCGAATTGCACATCACATGTGGCAGCGACTTTCACCTCATCGCCCATCGCAACTCACAACAACAAAAATCCTTACCAACCCAAGAAGGAATCTTTCACTATGAAATAATCGATCAGGAATTCGACTCTTCCGTTTACAAACGCATTCTGCCAGATGGTAAAACGTATGATTACGGAATCTTCCAATTAACATCTGTGGGAAAAACACAATACATCTTTCAGTCTGATGTGGAGGGTGAATACGACCTGCAAGATGCTCTTCGCATGCAGTCGGCACTCGCGTCGGTTAGAATGTAATTTGCTCTAGACCATATTTCGCGGATTTGTTTACATTCGTAGAACATTGCGTTTGTAAAACTCTCCGACCATGAAACACTTACTTGGGGTTCTGTGTGTTTTTCTCACTTTTTCGATTCACGCTGAAGTTATTGTAATCAGCGGTATGTATCAGGGTAAGGATTTGTATGTGAAAAACCCCATGACCGCTGATGGCTCAGGATATTGTGTTTTTGAAGTGCTCGTCAATGGACAGCCAACCGCAGATCAATTAGAATCTGCATCCTTTGCAGTCGACCTCGCCATCTGGAAACTGGACTTCGGCGCACCCATCGAAATAGTTCTACGTTGTAAAGAAAATTGCGACGTTAAAATCCTTAACCCGGAAGTAATCTATCCTAACAGCACCTTCGAAGTGACTTCGTTTTCTGTGAGTTCTAGCGGTGCATTGGAATGGAATACCGACAAAGAAACTGCACCGCTAACCTACGTCGTTGAGCAATTTCGCTGGAACAAATGGAACAAAGTAGGTGAAGTAAAAGGAATGGGTAAATCGGCTATATGCAAATACAGCCACCCCGTCAATCTGCATAGTGGTGTGAATACTTTCCGAATTTATCAGATGGATTATAAAGGTCAGCATACTTCGGAAGAACTCAAGATTGAAAGCACTTCTCCTGAAATCAAAATAAAATCGCTGAAGATTTCCAATTCCATCGAATTCTCAGCAGCTACCGATTACGAAGTAGTCAGTGAATTTGGAACACTTATCACAAGCGGTCGTGGATCTTCCATTGATGCATCCAAATTCTTCAAAGGAAAATACTACATCAACTACGACAATAAGGTCGGTGCTATCGTAGAAAAAAAGTAAGAGTATGATGCGCAAGATTGAACACATTGGAATCGCCGTAAAAGATCTT
>JBILCQ010000344.1:0-7322 GCA_044353065.1 Flavobacteriales bacterium
GACTTCTTGATTTTCGCTCCTGCTTTCGGTACTTCTTGTAACTAAAATTTAATTGATTCTCGAAAGAGATTCTAATAAAAAACAATTATGAATACAATCAAGTACATCTTCGTTGCTTTGTTTGCTTGCAGTTTCGCAGCAGCACAAGCACAGGGCTTGCAAGGTATCGTTGTAGAACGTTACTACCAGGCCAATGCAGCTGACGTAAGTGATGCCACCGCAGAAGGTGCTATCGTTCCTCTTACTACCAGCTCTGTTACGTACCGCGTATATGTTGATATGGCGGCAGGTTACAAGTTCTCTCAGATCTATGGTAGCCCAACTCACACAATGACTGTTAGCTCTACGGCTAATTTCTATAACGATCCTAACTGGGGTGTATCACTCGACCCGGGTACCGTTACTACGAATAATATTCGTAAGAACACAGGGATGATTGATTCTTGGTTCACTACCGGTGGAACAGCAGTTGGTAAAGTAGGTGTGCGCAAGACTGATGATACCGATGGTTCATTGGGTAATGCTCAATCCATTCTTGCTAACAACCCTGGCGCTTGCTTCGGTTCTCCTATCAATGGTTCAGGTGCTAAGGACGGTATGATCAATGCTGTTGCAAACTCTTACTTAGAGCCAAACAGCCTTGGTTTAGGTTCTGCTTTAGATGTGTTGGATCAAACTGCAGGTAACACAATCACAATCACTGACGGTGCTATTGCTGCATTGGGTGGTGTTGTTGGTGCTACTGCTGATAACCTCGTGCTGATCGGTCAGTTCACTACCACCGGTAGCTTGAGCTTCGCTTTGAACGTACAGTTGATCAACATCGCTACAGGTACTGCTGAAAACTATGTTGCTTCTAACCCGGTAGGTGGTGAGCTTACCAGCACTTCATTGACTCAGACTGTTGCTCCTACTTGTCCAGTTGTTGGAACTACCGATACTCCTGACGGTGCAACGTTGGTGTATTCTAGTACCAACTCATACTATCCGAACTGCTACCCAATCAGCGGTACTACAGTTGGTGCTACTGACTCTCCAGAGTCGGCTTCAGGAACTGGTCCTGACCGTTGGTATCGTTTCGTTGCTTTGTCTAGCGGTGTGTCTATCACACTTACTAGCGCAGGCAATGACGACATTATCGAGTTGTTCGAAAAGGTTGGTTCTAACTACGTATTGATGTCGGGCGGAACTGAGAACTCAGGAGTAGGTAATGGTGACTTTGAGCGTCTGAACTACTCAGGTTTAACTCCCGGGACCACATACTACGTATCAGTAGGTGCTGCATCCGGTTCTACAGGTGGTGCTTTCACTTTGTGCATACAGCATTTGATGCCGGGTGCTTGTGCTTACACTGAGCCTGCTGCCGGATTCAACTTGTGCTCTGCATTCAAGTCAATCTTCCGCGGTTCACAAAGCCAAGGTGTTAGCTATGCATTCAATTTTGAAGGTGTAGGCGGCGGTGCATCGGGAACAACCAGCGTGAGCGGTACAAACGGTTTGATTACTCTTTCAAACCCAACGCTCGCTTTGCGCTACGGTGGCATCTATGATGTTACGGTTGATGTTTCATACTCGTTGCAAGATTCACAATCTGCATCAGAAATTGTTACTGTAAATGGTTCTGCAACAGGTAACTGTAACGACGTGAACATTGCAGCTCAGCCAGGTGTTGAAGTTCGCAGCTCACAACGTTGCCCTGCTACCTTGTTACGCAGTACTTTCTTGAATGCTGCTCGCGTTTCAGGAGCTACTTCAATTTGCGGTGCAACATCATACACATTCGAATTCACTCCGGTGGTTAGCTGTGCTGATGGTACTTCTGCAGGATTGGCTACAGAATTCTCTACTACAAGCTCTTCACCATACCTTCAGTTGGGTGTTCTTCCTAACTTGGGTAATGCCGGTGCTTGGAATGTGCGCGTTCGTCCAAACTTCGCGTATGGTAACGGCGTATATGGCCCTGTTCAGCGCATCCTGGTTTCAGGAACTGCTGCAAGTGAATTGGCTCAAGGAGAAGAGGTTTCTGAATTGATGGATAAGTCAGAAGAAGCTTTCCAAACATCTTCAATCTATCCTAATCCAAACGCTGGTAACATGATCGCAGTGAACTTTACAGACCTTACTTCTAATCAAGTTCAGGTTCGTGTATTGGATGCTATGGGTCGTGAAATTTTCCGCTCGGCTTATGGTGTTGAAGGTTCATTGAACCAGATTATCACATTTGATCAAACACTTGCTGCCGGTTTGTATATGGTAGAAATGACTGATGGAACTAACATAGTTTCTGAAAGAATGATCGTCAAAAATTAAGGTGTTTGAACGATCTTTTGCAGGAAGCGCCTCCAACGGGAGGCGCTTCTTTTTTTTCATACGTTTTCTATTGTTACGCGGGTGTTATCCAAGTCTGTGCGAGCAATTAATTTACTTAATACAAGCATAAACTAGTCTTCAACATGAGGGATAGTTGAGGTTGCAGTTTTGACGCTCAAACTAAATCCCATGAAAATTTTATATTCACTTGTCGCTTTTCTTTTCCTTGTAAACATTTCTGCCAGTGCACAAGGCCTTGAAGGTATCATCGTTGAACGTTATTATGAAACGGATGCTGCTGACGAAGCCAATGCACTTGATAATGGTGCGGTTGTTCCCCTTCCGGTTGGAAGTGTGGTTTATCGCGTTTTTGTCGATATGGCAGATGGCTATAAATTCTCGCAGCTGTTCGGAACAGCGGAGCATCCACTAACCGTTAATGCGACTGCTGATTTTTATAATGACCCGTCGTATGGTGTTACAGTGAATCCAGCAACCATCAGTGCAAACAATATTCGTAAGCATACTGCACTCATCGATTCTTGGTTTACCACAGGAGGTGCTTCTAATGGTAAGGTCGGAATATTGAAGATTGAGGATACGGATGGTTCTGTAGGAAACCAGCACGGTGTGCTCGGTAACAATCCGGGTGGCTGTTACGGTCTTCCCATTAACGGTGTGGGTGCACAAGATGGAATGACTCCGAATTCACCGGCGACATACCTTGTTCCTAATTCTCTTGGAATTGGCGGCGCTCTGGAGGCGTTGGATCAAACACCAGGAAACTCGGTGCTCATTGACGGTGGGGCCATTGCTGCATTGGGTGGCATTGTAGGCCCTACCGCCACGAATAGGGTCATGATTGCCCAATTCACAGTAAACGGTGACATTTCATTTGCTATGAATATTCAGCTTGTGAATGTTGCAACCGGTGCTGCTGAGAATTATGTGTCATCTAATCCTATTGCAGGTGAATTAACCCATCCTTCATTGACTTACAATAGTGGTATTGCTCCGACTATTTCAATCACGGCGCCTGCCAACGGTTCAACCATCGGTTTCGGACCATACACACTTACAGCAGATGCCAGCGATGTTCAAGGATACGTTACCGCTGTGGAGTTTTTTGTTGATGGTATTTCAGTGGGCGTTGATAATGCCGCTCCATTTGAAGTCGTATATAACGCCACGGTTGGAGCACATTCTATAAATGCAGTTGCTATCGATGGTGACTGCCTTACCGGTCAATCGCAAGTGATCAACGTGACTGTGTCAAGCGATTCAGCACCGTCGGTTACGCTTGATGCACCCACAAGTGCTGTTGAAGGTTCATCAATCACATTAAGTTCAGTAGCTTCTGATAATGGTTCCATAACACAGGTTCAATTTTTTGTGGATGGTGTCTTGGTCGGAACAGATGTAACTGCTCCATACTCTGTACAATGGATTGCTTCGCTTGGAGTTGATCAAGAAATTACAGCGGTAGCAACCGATGATAGTGGTCTCTCAACAACTTCAAATGTTGTTTTAATTACGGTTACCGCGAATATCGCTCCGGTAGTAGCTATTACCTTCCCATTTTCAACGAGCGATTTCACTGCTCCTGAAGTTGTAGCACTTACGGCTGAAGCGACGGATGCCGACGGCACTATTGTAAGTGTTGAGTTCTTTGTGAACGGAGTTTCCGTGGGTGTTGCAAATGCAGCTCCTTTTATCGTTAACTGGACTAGTGAGGCCGGTCCTGCGGCCATTGTTGCTGTAGCAACGGATAGTAATGGAGCTCAGACGACTTCGGTTTCTGTCAACCTTATCGTTTTGGATCCGTCTACACAACCCTATGCTGTAGGATCATTGACACAACCATGTAGCATTCCTGAATTCTGTGTGCCAATCTCGGCTTCTGCGGCATTCCCTGTTTCGGGTGTTATTGGTTATGACATTACGATGAACTATGATGCTACCTCGCTTGAGCCTTATGGAGTTTATGAGTTGTTTAACGATATGATTGATTCTGATCTAGTTTCAGCTACTCTTACTGATGTTAGCCCAGGGGTTTTGCAAGTCATGATTACACTGAACGGGAATGCTCCTGCAGGAACTCAGTTTCAAGGTTTCGGAGAATTGATTTGTATCCGCTTCAATCGTTTACCTGGTTTAGGTGCTACTGATTCTACAGAAGTAATAGTGTCCTCGCTTATAGAAAGTTATACTGCCGGCACTCAATCAGTAGATGTAAGCAGTGCTTATTTATACTCAGAGCCAAACTCTTATTACACGGGTATTGTATTGCATGGTGCCACTGGCGCTGCGCTTAATGCGAATGAATCGACTTCGGCTTCAACACCACAAACGCTTGTATTGGGAGCTACTGCAGGTACAATCAATATCACTGAAGCTGCTGTAGAAGTTGATCTAGGAGGAGGTTTCATGCATGATTTGAACAATGGATTGGAGGTTGTAATTGATCGTGATATCAATAATGCAGCGTCCATTCAACAGTCTGTAAATGGTGCCGACGTGCTCATGACCAAATCCCTTCTCAGCGGAACCTATACTCCAACGATTTGGGAAATTCTTGCAATGGACGTGAATCTCGATGGAGTTGTTTCTGCCGGTGATATTTCACAAATGAATCAACGCGCTACATTGATGATTGGTGAATACCAGCAGGCATGGAATACGGCCGGCCAACCTTCGAAGGACTGGATCTTTATCGACGAGAGTCGCCTGAGCAGTGCTGCTTTTGCTATCTCTGCAACATTTCCTGCTGATGACCAAGTTGGTTTCTCGGCGAATCGTGTTCCTTCCGTTCCATTTGCACTTGCTACTGCCGCTTCGAACTTCGATCCGACCAGCGCAACTTGCCAGCAATGGGATACAGAGAATTATAAGGCGGTTCTTCTCGGTGATGTAAACGGCAGCTATGGTTTGAATTCAGTGAACAACGAAGATAGCATTCGCATTGATTTGAGCCAGGCGGTGATTACCTCTGTTGGTGGTTCAAGCTATGTTGAAATTCCGGTAATTGCGCAGTTTGTGAATGCCGACATTCGTTCATTGGACATTGCATTGCAGTTCAATGAAAATAAATTAGTGTTCGATTCTGCCTTTGCAATTGCTTCAGATATGGAGTTGGTATCTCATTTCAATTCATCGGATGATTATGTTCGCTTGATTGCCACACGAAATACATCAGAGGCGCTTGCTTCCAATGGTGTTATTGCCCACCTAAAATTTGAATTGTTGAATGCTTGTGAGGTTGTGTACAGCACAGATTTGGATAGTGTTCACATTTGGTTGAATGGCGAGATTGCAGGATATGAGATCATCGATGGTTCTACCTTGCCTGATCCAATTCAGATTGGATCAGATGCTCCATATTGTGTTGGAGCACCAATCGAATTCAGCTACTCTGACACATTCAATGGAACTGCAATCCAAAATTATGCTTGGTCATTTGGTGATGGAACGGTAGCTTCAGGTCAGTCTATTTCTGCCAGTATAACAGCTCCTGGAGCGACACCGGTAGTTCTTACGTTGACAGGAGTAAATGGCTGCACATATCAGGTTCCAACAGAAATATTCGTTTCCACTTCACCGGTGGCTTCATTCACCTACACCTACAATGCTGAAACTGAATTGGTGACTTTTGCAAATGGCTCAACCATCGCAAGCGGAACCATTAGCAGTTATAGCTGGAACTTTGGTGACGGTAACAGCTCTTCAGAGACCAATCCTACCTATACCTATACAACTCCAGGTATTTTCACGGTTGTGTTGACGGCAACATCTGCACAAGGATGTTCAGCGGTTTATGATGTTCAGGTAAATGCCTCTGTAGGAGTTAACGAGCTTGCTCAGTCAAACTCGTTGCAAGTTTATCCGAACCCGGTAAGAGAGAAACTAAACGTTATGTCAGCGACAGACGGAGTTGTTTTCATCACTGATTTGGCTGGACGTGTAGTTCTGCAGAATGAAAAGTTGAATGCAGGATTCAGTACGACGCTGGATGTTTCAAGCTTAGCAGAAGGCGTTTATCAAGTAATCATGCACGGTGGTGCTTCTATGCAGTCGATGCGCATTGTGAAGATCAATTAAGAATTTTAATGAAAGGTCGATAAAGAAAGCCCGGTCATTCGACCGGGCTTTCTTTTTCAATGATTCGCTACCTTTGCCACGTGAACTCCTTTTCTGAATTGAATCTTAACAACGCCTTGCGTAATGCGCTGGATGATCTTGGTTTTCATGAGCCAACTGCCATTCAAGTAAAGGCATTTGCACCTATAATGGCCGGTAACGATGTGCTCGGAATAGCACAAACCGGTACAGGTAAAACCTTTGCTTATCTCATGCCGCTCATTCGTCAGTGGCAGTTTAAGCAAAAGAAATCGGTGAGCATGCTGGTCGTAGTACCAACAAAGGAATTAGTGGTTCAGGTAGAAGATGCGTTCAAGCAGATTGCGAAGTATACCAGTTTAAGGGCTGTGGGAGTATATGGCGGTCCAAGCATAAAAACACAGGCGGCAGATATCGCGACAGGCACCGACATCGTGATCGGCACACCTGGTCGTATAAACGATTTGCTGTTGCATGGAACCATCAATCCCAGACAGGTAAAGAAGTTGGTCATCGATGAAGTAGATCAGTTGTTGAATCTTGGTTTTCGAAACGACTTGATGCACTTGTTGGATGTGCTGCGCGAGAAGCGTCAAACACTCATGTTTTCTGCTACGATGACGGCCGATGTAGAGTCTGTGATAGCTCAATACATGCAACGTGTTGTGCGCATTGATGCAGCAGCTGTTGGGTCAACAGCGGAAGGCATTGAGCAACGATTGTACGCCGCACCGAATTTCTATTCGAAATTGAATTTGCTCAGGCATTTGCTCCAGACCGATTCCGGCATGCAGCGCGTGCTGGTATTCGCGGGTGGTAAGCGCATGGCCGATCGTTTGGAGTTTATGTTGGAGGATGATTTTGGCTCTGAGTTCGCGGTGATACACGCCAATAAA
>JBILCQ010000104.1:0-7320 GCA_044353065.1 Flavobacteriales bacterium
ATTTGAGAATATTTTAGACGATAACTTTAAAGGCTTGCCTTGATTTTATACACTCGCCACTCGCCACTCGCCACTCGCCACTCGCCACTCGCCACTCGCCACTCGCCACTCGCCACTCGCCACTACCCATTCAACATCACCGGCATCACCAGCATCAGAATATCCTCACCAGCGTTGTCATTTTCAACCTGCGTAATTATACCTGCACGATTGGGGGCGCTCATTTCAATATTGACATTTTCAGAATCGAGGTTGGTCAGCATTTCATTTAAGAAACGTGAGTTGAAGCCAATCTCCATATCGTCGCCTGCATAAGAACATGTAAGACGCTCCTGTGCTTCGTTGGCAAAGTCAAGGTCCTCTGCAGACACATTCAACTCGCTACCACCGACCTTTAAACGCACCTGATGCGTCGTCTTATTGGCGAAGATGGAAACGCGCTTGATCGAGCTCTGTAAATCAAGACGATCGATAGTTAGTTTGAATGGATTCTCCTTCGGGATAACTGCCTCGTAATTGGGAAACTTACCTTCAATCAAACGACACATCAACACAACATTGTCTAATGTGAAGAGTGCATTGTTTTCAGTATACTCAATCTTCACTTCCGACTTGTGAGCACCCAACGCGCCTTTTAAAAGATTCAATGGCTTGCGAGGCACAACAAACGAAGCTGCTCCTCCTCCACCCACGTCGGTGCGAGTATAACGCACGAGCTTGTGAGCATCCGTTGCAACAAAACGCACTTCATTTTCGTGAATCTCGAAAAAGACGCCGCTCATAATAGGGCGCATATCGTCGTTACCGGCTGCAAACAACGTTTTATTAATAGCACGCGAAAGTGCATCACCTGTTATCGACAACGACTTAGCACCGCTCAACGCAGGTGTCTTCGGGAAATCATCACCGTTGGCACCCGTGAGTTTATATTTACCATAGTCGCTGGAAATTTCTACTCCCAAGGTCTTTTTGTCAATGGTAAATGTGAGCGGCTGCTCCGGTAAACTCTTCAGAATTTCCAACAGGATTTTTGCAGGGATTGCAATAACACCTTCCTCCTTTGCTTCAATTGCCATTTGCGTGCTCATAGCCGTCTCCAAATCACTGGCAGAAATGGTGAGGGCCTTGTTCTTTATCTCGAACAAAAAGTTATCGAGAATAGGCAATGTGTTGCTGCTGTTGAGCACACCGCTCAACTGCTGTAACTGCTTCAAAAGCGCAGTGCTGGTAACAATGAATTTCATGTTGGATTTTTCTTTAACGCCGTCAAAGATATACGGCGCAAGGTACGGGTGCAGTAAACGAAACTGCGTGTTATTAACATGTTAGTGGCGAATGACTAGTGGCTAGTGGCGAATAAAAAGGCCCACGTTGAAATTCAACGTGGGCCTTTTTAATTGGGTCTATTTCAGAAGATATCTTTCTAGGCTTGTCTCGAATTCATTCACTCGCCACTCGCCAATCGCACTTATGCGATGGACAGCTTCTTCTCCAAATCATCCAAATACTTGCGGAAGTGCTTGTCTGTTTCCTGAAGATTGTTCACTGTGCGGCATGCGTGCAAAACCGTTGCGTGGTCTTTACCACCGCAATGTGCACCAATACTTGCGAGACTGCTCTTGGTCATCTTCTTGGCGAAGTACATCGCGATTTGACGAGCTTGTACAATCTCACGCTTACGAGTTTTGCTCTTCAATAATTCTATTGGAAGATCGAAATAATCACATACTACTTTCTGGATGTAATCGATGCTTACTTCACGCGCAGTGTTCTTCACGAACTTGTCAATCATCTGCTTGGCAAGATCAAGCGTAATCGCTTTCTTGTTCAGCGATGACTGGGCAATCAGCGAGATGAGTGCACCTTCCAGTTCGCGAACGTTGGAGGTGATTGAATATCCGAGATACTCAACTACTTCTTCCGGCAACTCGATACCATCGGCATACATCTTCTTCTTCAAAATCGCAATACGCGTTTCGAGCGAAGGCACTTGCAAGTCTGCGCTCAAGCCCCACTTGAAGCGGCTCAACAGACGTTGCTCCATACCCTGCATTTCAACAGGTGGCTTGTCACTCGTGATAATGATTTGCTTACCGGTTTGGTGCAAGTGATTAAAAATGTGGAAGAATACATCTTGTGTTTTTTCCTTACCACTGAAGAACTGTACATCGTCGATGATTAACACATCAATCATTTGATAGAAGTGTGTAAAATCGTTGACAGTATTATTTTTCACGGCATCAATAAATTGATGTGTGAATTTTTCGCTGCTCACATAAAGTACGGTTTTGTCTTCGTACTTGTTTTTAATCTCAATACCGATTGCATGTGCTAGGTGTGTCTTGCCCAAGCCTACTCCACCGTAAATCAACAATGGGTTGAATGCTGTTCCGCCTGGCTTATTAGCGACTGCGAAACCGGCACTCCGAGCCAACCTGTTGGAGTCGCCTTCTACGAAATTATCGAATGAGTAATTGGGATTCAGGTTCGAATCGACCTGCATCTTACGAAGCCCCGGTATGATGAAGGGATTCTTGATCGGTGATTCGCCCATATCCAACGGCATGCTGACAACGGCATTCTTTACCGCTTTACGATTGCTCGTAGGAACTTTAATCGTGTATGGATTCGAATTGGTGTTATTCTCCATGATGATGGAGTACTCAAGACGTCCTTCGGCGCCCAATTCCTTGCGAATGATTTTTTTGAGAAGAGTTACATAGTGCTCTTCCAACCATTCATAAAAGAATTGAGATGGCACCTGAATAGTTAATACGCTCTCTTCGAGGCGCACGGGTTTAATAGGCTCAAACCAGGTTTTAAATCCTTGAGGGCTTACATTGTCCTTTATAATTTCCAAACAGTTTTTCCAAACCTGATTATGGTCTTTCTTCATGAAGCTGAGTCGTTCTTATGGTTAATACGCTTGTTTAGGGACGCGAACTGCAGTTAGTTATTTTGCCTTAGCGTCGAATGCGTCGCAAATGAATAATGAAAAAAGTGAAAAAAAAAAGTTATTTCGACTTGACTTCTTAAAAAGTTTGACTTGCAAACATTTTCTCACGAAACGCTTGCAAATACAAGCCATTTAGCAGTACAGCAAGTTTTCATTCAAACAAAATTAGATAAACGGCTTATGACCACGCATTTAGTTCGGATTTACGTAAAGCACTCAGGCAATGACTTTGTTGATTGGCCCATAAACACGACCTTTCGCGCATGATTTCACACACAACAACTATTCGTGTTCGTTATGCCGAAACTGATCGAATGGGGTTTGTTTATTACGGTCATTATGCTACCTATTTCGAAGTAGCCAGAGTAGAAACGCTGCGCTCTGTAGGAATTACATACAAGTCGCTCGAGGATAAGGGTATTTTACTTCCTGTTGTGCGATTTCAAATTCAATACAACGCGCCGGCGCATTACGATGATGAAATTCATATCAAGACTACTATCAAAGAAGAACCGAAAGTTCGATTGAAATTTTTCTATCAAACATATCGTGGTGAAACTCTGCTGAACGAAGCCGAAACGGACCTTGTTTTCATGAGTGAATCGGACAAGAGGCCGATGCGTTGTCCCGAGGAATTGTCAACTATCTTAAAGTCTTACTTCCCATAATAAACATCTACATAGGAATTAGACGCCCCTGCCCTTGAATATCGGCATCAATAATTTCCGGTGAACCAGAGTAGTAAACCGACCCGCTTGAGCGAATAAAGCTGAATAGATAATCGTCGGCGTTCACATATACGTTATTAATGGAAGAGTTGTTCACGAAAGCTTTCGAAGCATTCAATGCTCGAGCATCAAGAATTCCAAGTCCCTGATTAAAAAGAAAAACCTCATTCGCCTTGCCTGTCACAATAACATCGCAGACGCCTGTATGGGTCTTGATGTCGACCGAATCTGCATCCATCTGCAATTGATGGAGACCTGCAGCTTGTCTATTCTCAAACAAAAATCTGGAAACGTGAATTGGATTAACCGTGCGAATATCACCGGTAGAAAAATTCAACACATGCAATAAAGTTGGAGAGCAAATTCGAATGGTTATCTTCTTCTTGAATGAGCGAACAAAGTTGCAGGTGTTTCGATTATGAATAGTCAATTTCCCCTCGTTTACCTCTGTCTCGATATCCGGAATCAAATTACCCGGAGATGTAATCACAACACCATAGTAGTTAGTATCACATAACTCATACTGAATATAGTCGTTCAATTCCACAGTGGAGAAAACATCCAATGAGCGCTCCACCGTTTTGTATGCACCTGCTGATTGAAAGCAATCGGGCGCATTTTCCTTATTACAAGAAATCAGAATAAGAAACGCCACTAAAAGCGACGCAACTTTCGATATAAGTCTTTGTATGCGTTGAAATCCTATCATTTCCTGAATAAATATCCAATTCCCAGCTCTCCATAATCAGCCTTCGCAAAATGTGTTTTCAACGTAAGCTGAGCATACACGTGATTGCCGATTGCGTAACGTAAACCGAAGCGATGATACAGTGATCCATTTACTCGGAATTGATCACGAATGTAAAATCCCTGCTGGATCTTAAATGACAAACGATCAAAAAACAGAGAGTACGAGACAAGCCCACCAACTTGTACGGTTTGCATAGACCGAGGCCGAACATCCAGTCGTTGCTCTATGTAAGAAACAGCAGAGGCATCGTAAAGAACATCCACACCAATACCCAATGCACTCTTGTAAGACATCCTCCTTTCACCAAGTACGGAAACGACAGTCGCGGTATACTTTCTTCCATTTGGAGGAAGAATTTCCTTTAGACCCGCAGTGAGTCCTGCGCTCAGTATATACTTCTCGATGAGAGGAACAGCCAATCGATTTTCCACTTCGCGTATCCTTTTTCCGGAAGCATAACTCACAAAAACTCCTGCGTTATTCGTTCCCAAATTCGGCAATTGAAAGGCTCCATTTGAAAAATGAAGAACGCGAAATCCTGCTCGAAACTCGCCACTTTTGAATGCTATCAATAGAATCGAGTATTGAAAACTTATTGCAGCATTGATTCGAGATCCAAGCATGGGTGCTTGATGGTTTGTTTCCAAATCCCATCGTTGAGTGGAATATCCAAGTCCAATTCCCAATCCTATCCAATGTTTAAAATTAGTTGACGACTGATTGACAGAACCCAGTCTGTATTGACCTTTATTAAGCGGCAGATTTACAAGATATGATGATGAAAATTGATTGCCTAACTGTTGATTATTCCCTGAATTTATAGCTGTGATATCCAATCCACATTCGGGAAAATTATAAGCGAAATGCCAGAATTTGCTACCATCTACCTTTCGATTTGCGTAAACATGAACACCTGTTGAATGCCCTTGAATAAGATGCTCGACAGAAGAGTGATGAGGTATTATAAATCCACCCTGAGGAGAGACCATCAATGACCAACGAGAACAAGAATCCTGCTGACCAATGATTGATTTAGCGAAAATGAGCGAAAGAAAAAGGAAGTAATTCGCCGAACGAAAATGATATGTTCTCAATAGATCCATCCTTTGGAATCATAAAACAATGTAACTCTTAGAACGGTGGTGCTTCTCCTCCATAACCAAATGGTTCATCATCATCATCCATTGTATTCAACTTCGAAGAAATGGTAATCGTGGTTGTACCGGGCTGCTCGTGCTGTGCGCTTGAAAACGCTGTATTGGCCTTCAACTTCGATTCATTGTATTGCGAATTATCGTAGTCATACCCTTCCAGATTAGCAAACTTGGCAAGTCGTCCAATGAACCTAAGCTTCACTTCGTCTAACGCTCCGTTACGGTGCTTGGCAATGATGATAGTTCCTGTTCCTGCTGTTGGATTTCCTTCCGGGTCGGTATCAATCTGATAGTATTCCGGACGATAAATGAACGCCACAATATCAGCATCCTGTTCAATCGCTCCGGATTCACGAAGGTCAGAAAGCAATGGCTTCTTGTCTCCTCCGCGTGTCTCAACCTGACGAGATAATTGGGACAAGGCGATAACGGGTACTTCCAACTCCTTTGCGATTCCCTTAATACTTCGAGAGATATTCGAAATCTCCTGTTCACGGTTCCCGGTTTTCGAATCACCGCCAACAGTCATAAGCTGAAGGTAGTCGATGATGATCATCTGTATACCATGCTGCGCCTTAAGTCGACGGCACTTCGCGCGCAATTCAAAAATGGAGAGACCTGGAGTATCATCGATAAAAATGGGCGCCTCCGCTATACGCGAAATGCGCTGATGCAGCTGATGAAATTCGTGATCCTGCAAATTTCCCTTTCGAAGTTTCTCACTATCAATTTCCGTTTCGCTGGCAATCAAACGTTGCACAAGCTGCACGCTGCTCATTTCGAGTGAGAAGATTGCGACGGGAATACTAAACTCAACGGCCATATTGCGAGCCATGGAAAGCACGAACGCTGTTTTACCCATACCCGGGCGAGCAGCTATAACAATCATATCTGATGCCTGCCAGCCGCTTGTAATTCGATCGAGATCTGTAAAGCCGGAAGGCACTCCACTCACACCCGAGGTATTCTTACGCGCATTCTCAATCTGGTCCATGGCCTTTTTGATGAGCGCACTCATCTTATCATAATTCTTGCGAATGTTTCCTTCTGCTACCTGGAAAAGATTATTCTCTGCTTTGTCCAGCAAATCGAAAACGTCGGTGGTCTCATCGTATGAATCCTTGATGATATCATTCGAAATACGAATGAGCTCACGTTGAATAAACTTCTGTGCCACGATACGCGCGTGCGTCTCGATATTGGCTGTCGACGCAACTCGATTGGTCAACTGAGCGATGTAGAGAGGTCCACCAATCACTTCAAGCTGCCCTTGTTTACGAAGCATTTGCGTCACCGTGAGAATGTCGATTGGCTCGCCCTTTTCAAACAACGCTCGAATTGCATCGAAAATTCGAGCGTTGGCGTCTTTGTAGAAACTCTCCGGTTTCAGAATATCGATGACTGTGTTCACCGCATTCTGCTCAAGCATCATGGCACCCAAAACGGCCTCTTCCAAATCAGTCGCCTGAGGCGGAAGCTTTCCCATTTCAACACCCATTGCCTGATTCATGGCGTCGCGCACACCTTGCAAACGCTCTCGGCGCTTTAGCCTGTTATTCTGTTCATTCATTTATTCCGTGGTAATTAACAAAGATGCACCGCGCAACACGCATTTCTGACATATTCTTCTGAACAACACGACTCATTCTACTAACGAAATCATGTTGACATTTGCTAAGCTTTGGTATTCAGTAAATTTGGAAGAAAATCACTCACTTTGAGTCGGCAACT
>JBILCQ010000105.1:0-7317 GCA_044353065.1 Flavobacteriales bacterium
ATGATTACGGGCTACAAAACTGCATACCCAGGCTCCATGAGCAAGTACAAGGTGGTACCCGATATGACCACCTGGGGCAAAGGCATCGCCAATGGATTTTCGTTTTGTTGCCTCACCGGCAAAAAAGAAATCATGGAGTTGGGTGGTATCCGTAAAGAAGGCCATGAAAAATTATTTCTAATAAGCACAACCCATGGCGGAGAAACATGCAGTATCGCAGCTGCCATAGCGACTATGGATGAATTTGAAAAGAACGACGTAGTCGCATATAATCAAAACTTGGGTCAGCGGTTCATCGAAGGAAGTCGAGCTATCATAGCTACGCACGGACTTACTCAGCATATTCGCAATATGCAGTTCAACTGGCACGCATCGCTTGGTTATTTCGACCAAGAAGGAAACAACTCTTTCGGTTTGAGAACCCTTTTCCACCAAGAACTGATCAAAAGAGGTGTTCTGTTTCAAGGAATCTTTTGTCCACATTTCTCGCACACACTAGCTGATGTGGAGTATGTGCTTCACGCAATGGATGAGGCATGCGTCGTATTCAAAAAAGGACTCGAAGATGGTTACGAAAAATACCTATCAGGAAGTCCAATTAAACCTGTATTCCGTAAGTACATTTAGATACTAGTTTTCCGCATTTGCTTCATCTATAAAACAACGCTTTGCACTTCCATCGATTGAATGAAAACGACAGATCCAACCACCATTGACTTCCGAAAAAAATTCGAGCTCCACGATAAAGTAATCGTTATAAGTGGAGCATGTGGTCTCATCGGAAGGGCATTTTGTGAAGCTGCCGCTCAGTTTGGCGCAACCGTAGTTTGCGCAGATATAGAGCTTGCAAATCCGCTGGCATTCGCACAATCGCTTAGTGAACGCCATCACCGATCGATGCTAGGTTTTGCACTAGACGTATCGCGCAAAAATGAAGTTGAGTTGCTCAGAGAAACAGTATTGAATACCTATGGAAGAATTGATGGGTTGGTATGCGGGCATCAAAATAAAACCCACTTAAAGTTTGTGCCTTTCGAGCAAGTGACCGAAGAAAATTGGGACACTGTTGTGGAGATTAACTTGAAGGGTACCTTTCTGCTTTGCCAGGTAATCGGCTCTTACATGGCGGAGCAAGGCAAAGGAAGTATTGTAAATATTCCGAGTACATACAGCGTAGTTGCGCCCAACCAAAATCTTTATAAAGGCACCTCCTTGGGATGTCCCGCTGAATACAGTGCAAGCAAAGGAGGCGTCGATGCCCTTTCACGCTATTTGGCCAGCTACTGGGCTTCTAAAAATGTTCGCGTGAACATGATCACACCACATGGTGTTTGGAACAATCATGAAGAACAATTCGAGAAAAACTTCGCACGATTCTCACCGCTGGAGCGACTTAGCTTCAACCATGAAGTTGCGCCTGCGCTTATTTATCTTTTAAGTGATGCGAGCAGTTATGTTACCGGTGACAATATGCTTGTGGAAGGCGGCTGGACAGTGTGGTGAGATTATTCGTAATTCAGAACAGTTACGTTTCCAAACTGATCAATCGCTGCGCCTCGACCATCTTTCACACTTATATAGTAATTATAAGTCCCTTCTTCAACTGGATAACCATTCATTTTTCCGTCCCATCCTTCTTGCACATCACGCGTCTCGAATAGTAAATCGCCCCAACGGCTAAACACAGTCATGTAAAACTCTTCCACGCCGGCAAAAGAAATTACCGCCTTGAAAATTTCATTGTAACCACCAATAACAATTGCATTAGGTACCCAGATGATTGGTTGTATACTCAAGTTTATCTCATTCGACAATGCCGTGAATGGCGATGCCTGAGCGCCATTATTCCCGACGGCTTCAATTCGATAGTAAAAGTCACCATCGGTATTGACCAATTCCGAAACATCATCCTGATAGAACAAGCTTGACTCGCCATTTACCTCCTCAATTAATTCATATTCCGTTCCCTTCATTCGCCTATAAATCCGATAGGCATCGACTCCATCTTGCCACTGACTATAGGGCGACCATGCCAAAATATTCACGAGGTTTTCTGAGTTCGATTCTCCATTCAAAAGCATAGTTTGAGCAGTATTGGAGGTATCAACCGGCTCACCACATTGATTATAAACAATGACTCGGTAGGTATAGGTAAAAACGTCGGCAGCTCTGCCCTCATCCGTGAACACTAACTCCGGGGAATCATTCACGCTGAAGGCGATAACATCCTCCCAAGCCTGTGTGGACAATCCCTTACGTTGAAGTTGATATTCAAAGTCGAGAAGAGTTGGCGTCATACCCAGTGTTACTTCAACTGTTTGAATATTCAGAACAGTTGCCGATTGAATCTCGAGGTAGACAGGCGGATCATAATCAGGAATAAATACTTTACCGAAATTAGAGAATGCCCGGAAGCCGGTCAACGTATCAACTGCCTCGATCCTGTAGATATTATAAAGTCCAAACTGGAAAAACTCGTCATAATAACTCAGGGCATTGACTGTATCGAATGGGGTCATTGGAACACCTACGTATTGAGCGTTCGAAGAAAATCCGCGGTAAATAATGTAATAGCTAGGAGCATTTTGCCAGCTATCATAATCAGTCCAAGAAACTAATACTCCTTCATCGCATGTTTGGTAATCATCCACCTCCAAAAAAGACGAGGTATGGCAAATAGTTGTATCCGTATTACCGCAAGCATCGTAAGCGGCAATAGCGTATGATACAGGACCATTTGAAGTTTCTGCCAGATAATGGACAAACTCCCATGGCTCATTTTCCACGTCGAAAATCGGTGTTGTCGAACCAGCAGCGCAACGATAAATCAGATAGCCCGCTACATCACTCGACACACTATTTTGCCATTCAACCACTGCGTAACCGTTGGCATCTACTTCGACACTTGATATAACACCTGATTGCGGAAAGACGCTATCCCTGAACTGATTGCCGGAAATATTGCTCACATACTGGCAACCGGTGCTTGTTTCTAAAACGATGCGAAAGTTTAAGAAGACGGGCGAACAACTATAAACGAAATGGATGTACTCAAGAATATCGAATCCTGCATTAGTTAGTAATTGCCAATTTCCAGGCGTTGCTTCCAACCAGATTTGATACACTAAATTATTGGGATCTTCAACCAGGGGGAGCCACGGCTCATTCCACTCCAAGTAAGCGGCACTATCACAATTGGCGCAACTATTTTGTGCCGGCTCGACCTCTAAATGAATTGTAGAAAGGGTATCGGATTGAACCGGATATTCAACTCCATTGGCATCGATATACCAAGCTTGCACGAAATAATAATAGCTGTTGTTTAAAGGTAAATTCGTAACGTGTGTATGGTTATTCAGAGATAGTGGAATGAGATCGTCGGCGATGGTTGTGAAACTGAGAGAAGGCGACAAACTGTAGAGAATCTCGTAATGTGAAAATGGATCAGAACCCGATGCCGGTGAAATCCAGTTTATCGTAACGTTTCCGTTTACATCAACTTGCAAACACGTAACTTCAGGCTGCTGCTGAGCATAGAGGCTGTTGCCCACTATCGAAACGAAAAACAGAATTGATAAAAGCGATCGAATATGCAACTGAAGTTTTTTTTAGACTTGCGTTAACGCAAAAGGGTAATCGATTATTTCACGTATAAAAATATCAATACGGCTCTATCTCAGTGATGATTTTTATGGGTTTTAAGGCCTCTCAAAAATGAAACGTGGTTGGTTATTCCCTGATTCGAGTCGGGGTTTTTCTCAACAACACCGTTTGAATCAGCATAACTAACGACCCATTCAGTTTTCCAGTTTACTGAGCCGCGCTATTGTGGCTTTGCAATCGGCCATCATTCTTTCTACTATTTCTGCAGCAGGGACAATGTCGCGTATCATCGCAGAGGCCTGACCAATTTCAAGTTCCCCTTCGATGAGGTCGCCTTCGAAAATTCCCTTCTTGGCTCTTCCTCGACCAAGCAGGGAGGCCAGCTCATCTTTCGAAGCGCCATTTTTGTAGGCCTCCTGGACTCGATTGAAGAAGTCATTTTTTATCAATCGAACCGGAGTCAATTCTTTTAAGGTTAGTTGGGTCTCACCTTCTCCAACTTGCACGATTGTTTTTTTGAACTGTTCATGGGCAGATGCCTCATGGGTTGCCACAAAACGACTTCCCACCTGCACTGCCTCAGCTCCCAGGGCAAAAGCAGCAGCCATGCTTCTTCCATCATGTATACCACCGGCGGCGATAACGGGAATTTTTACTGCATCCACAACTGCAGGCACAAGGCAAAGTGTGGTTGTTTCCTCACGACCGTTGTGGCCGCCTGCCTCGAAACCTTCCGCGACAACAGCATCGCATCCGGCGATTTCCGCTTTAACAGCAAACCGGGAGCTACTTACCACATGAACGACCGTAATACCCTGCTGCTTAAAGTATTCGGTATGCGTAGCAGGATTGCCGGCCGAGGTAAAGACAATTTTCACTCCTTCTTCAATAAGAATCGAGATATGATCCGCTATTTGCGGGTACAGTAAGGGTAAGTTCACACCAAATGGCTGTTTCGTAGCTGCTTTGGTTTTGCGTATCTGTTCTCGCAGCACGTCGGGATACATCGACCCAGCGCCCAACAATCCGAGCCCTCCGGCATTACTCACCGCAGAAGCAAGCTCCCAGCCCGAGCACCAAATCATGCCCGCCTGAATTATGGGGTATTGAATGCCAAACAGATCAGTAACCGGTGTTTTCATATGTTCAAGTCGATTTTCATTTGACGGCAAAGGTAATTTTGCTTGGTACCGAAGGTAGACCTTATCAAATCATTACTTCTAAACAAATATTTTTGAAAATAAAAATTACAACTATCTTAGCACCTTGGCAGCTAGAGCCTTAATTAATTCCATCATGAAAAAGATTTTCCTATTGTTTTTGCTCTTTGCCTCAATTTCAGGATGGTCTCAATACCAGTGGGACTATGGATTGAAATTGGGAGCTGCTAATTATCTGGGTGATATCGGAGGAAAAGATTTACAACGCAGAGATTTGTTTTGGGATATGCACTTGGGTCAAACGCGCTATGCTGTTGGTGCTTTTGGCAGGTATAAGTTCTCAAAAAGATTTGCAGTAAGCGCAGGTTTGGATCACCTACTTATACAAGATGCTGACAAATTCACCACCTACATCCCTCGCAGAACGCGCAATCTAAACTTCCGAAATAGGATGTTTGAGTTATCTGCAAGAGCTGAATTTACTTTGTGGTATGATAACGACGTTGGAAACCGAGGATACTACAACCCGGATTACAAGTTATATGGCTTCATCGGATTAGCGGCTTTCTACAGCAATCCGCAGGCGAGGTTAGTTTACGATGAAAGCGAAAAAGCATTTGTAGATTCGTTAGGAGGTGACATCAATTCATTGGTTCCGGGTGATTATGTAAATAATAACTGGTACAGTCTGCGTCCTTTGAGCACTGAGGGTGCTACCTACAGCAATTTCGGTCTTGCAATTCCCATGGGAATCGGCATGTACTTCACGTTCAACAAATCATGGCGTATTGGCTGGGAAATTTGTTGGAGAAAGACCTTTACGGATTATTTGGATGACGTTTCGACATATTACAACAAACCGAATCCGGAGGATGCTGCCACTTACAGCTTGGCCCTTGCACTTCAGTCACAAACCTACCAAGGTTTGTTAGATGAACAGAATGCGCTTCTTGGATTCGAGGGTGGTAATCCTATTTACGAAGAAATACTTCCTTCCATGAGTATCTACGATTTTCGTTATCAAGCTCCCGAGGAAGGTCAGGATGAATTGGATCAATCACCACGTGGTTTGCATGACCCTGCGAACTCCCTCGCACGTAAGGACAACTATGTAACCTCTCAAATAGTTGTTACGAAACTGGTGCGCGGACGCTCGAAGTTCTACAAGAGCAAGTACAGCTGGGTGAAAAACAGAGCAACCGTGCGTCGCTCAAGAGCCAAATTCTAATACTATTATTCGAACTTTTCGATTTAAAACAGGCGGCTTCTGGCCGCCTTTTCTTTTAGACATCCATTTCAACTTACTTCTTACCCGGCAAGTACTGGAATAGTTTTGAAAGTGGCTTTCGCAACAGGGTAAATAAACCGGGTTGCAAGCCATTCATCTTCCAAGCGAGGCGATCTTCTCTATTGGCACGCCAACGATTTTTCAACGACACGTTACTCTGGCCACCGGTGCGCATTTTAGTAATGACACGTGGCAAATAACAGAGCGAAACAGAGTGCTTATGAATGAACCGCAACATGAGCTCATAGTCGGCAGCTGATCGAAGATCCAGCGAGTAAACTCCGTGCGTTAAATACATTTTCCGCTTAACAAAGAACGTTGGATGCGGTGGCATCCAACCGCGCAGAAAATAACCGGGTTTGTATTCGCCCGATTTCCACGAACGAATCACACGATTAGTTTCCAAGCGATCGACATAGACCAAATCGGCATAACAGGCATCGCTGTTGGATTGCTGCAGAGTCCGAACAATATCACTTATCACTTTTTCATCGGCATAGAAATCGTCACTATTCAAAATGCCAATTACATCGCCTGTGGCCGCGGCCACGCCCTTATTCATGGCATCATATATTCCCTTATCACGCTCCGATATAACATGCGAGATTGAGTTCCTGTAGCGTTCAACGATTTCAAGTGTTTGGTCCTTGGATGCTCCATCCACAATGATGTACTCTATTTCAGGATAGTCCTGTGTTGCTACAGAGCGAATGGTATCTTCAATCGTTTCAGCACTATTGTATGTTATGGTAATAATGGAGACCTTCATTCATGCATCCTTCTTTCCTTGACCAATCCGGCTGGATTACCGCGATAAACTCCATATGCTTCGAGAGTAGAACTCGCTACACTGCCGACCACTAATACGCTGTGACTTCGACATGTTACTCCCGGACAAACGACTGCCTTTGCGCCAATCCATACACCCTCTTCCAACGTGATATCTCCCACCATCAAATCAAACGAACTACGCTTGTAATCGTGATTACCACAGAGCAACATGGCTCCTTGAGAAAGGCAACAATTGGATCCAATACTTACTTCACCCAAATTATCGATCCACACATCTTCACCAATCCACGAGTGATGTCCAACCTTCAGTTTCCACGGATACTTAATACGAACGCGAGGCTTGATGACCACTCCTTTTCCGATTTCGGCTCCAAATAAGCGAAGCCAGAAAACACGAAGTACGCTTATGGGTTGACCTGAGCAAATGAAAAGTTCATGCACGATATACCAAAGCAAGCGACGCAAACGACCTCC
>JBILCQ010000334.1:0-7309 GCA_044353065.1 Flavobacteriales bacterium
AAGGAATGGATTCATTCCGGTTACATACATGTGGTGACCCCACACGATGAACGACAAGAAACCGATTGCCAAGATTGAACCTACCATCGCCTTGTAACCGAAGATTGGCTTACGTGAGTTGGTAGATATTATTTCAGAGGAAATACCCAATGCAGGAAGGAGTACGATATACACTTCAGGGTGACCGAGGAACCAGAACAAGTGCTGGAACAACAGCGGTGAACCACCGGTTACGTCGAGCGCCTCACCTTGAATGAAGATGTCTGACAAGTAAAATGCTGTTCCGAAGCTACGATCCATCAACAAGAGAACGGCTGCAGAAACCAACACCGGGAACGACAATACACCAAGGATGGCAGTTACAAAAAGCGCCCACATGGTCAGTGGAAGACGCGTCATCTTCATACCCTTTGTTCGAAGGTTAATGATGGTTACGATGTAGTTCAATCCACCCAACAACGATGAAGCAATGAAGAACACCATGGAGATCAACCAAAGAGTCATACCCGTTCCTGAACCCGGCATTGCTTGTGGCAATGCAGAGAGTGGAGGATAAATAGTCCATCCACCACTGGCCGCTCCACCTTCCACGAAAAGTGATGCTACCATGATTAAGCTCGAAAGCAAGAAGAACCAATAAGACAACATGTTCAGGAATCCACTCGCCATGTCACGAGCTCCAACCTGCAATGGAATAAGAAGGTTTGCAAAGGTTCCCGACAAACCACCGGTCAGTACGAAGAATACCATGATAGTACCGTGAATGGTAACCATCGCGAGGTAGGCATTCTTGTCTAACAAACCATCCGGCGCCCACTTGTCACCCAAGAAGAAGTTCAAAATCTGGAACTTCTCACCCGGCCAACCAAGTTGGAGACGGAAGAATATTGAAAGCATCACCGCAATCACACCCATGAAAATGGCTGTGATGAGGAATTGCTTCGAAATCATCTTATGGTCTTGCGAGAAGATGTATTTCGAAACCCATGATTCTTCGTGGTGATGTGCGTGCCCGTGATCGTGGCTGTGATCATGAGCGGTGTGTTCTGCATTTCCCATCGTTCTTTCTTTTTAAAATATCTTTTGTTTAACGAGTCTACTTCAAGCTTGCCTTGGCCATAGGGCTCATAGCGTTTTTGGTGGTATCAGCAGGAGCTTCCGTTCCTTCGGCAGGAGCGGCTTCTTTAGCAGGCTCACCGGCGAAAGTCTTTTGCTTTTCCATCCATGCAAGATATTCTTCTTCCGATTCAACAACAATCTTCATCTGCATGTTAAAGTGGGCGTTTCCGCACACTTTGTTGCAAAGCAATATGTAATCGAATTCATTATCGCCAAGCTTACCGCGCATCTCCTTAGTGGTAATGGTTGGTGTCATTTTGAAACGGGTAGGTACACCGGGCACCGTGTTCATCTGCGCACGGAAGTGTGGCATATAAGCCGAGTGAATTACATCCTGTGAACGGAAAACAAATTCCACCTCCTTACCCACAGGCAAGTGCATTTCACCTTTCACAATATTGTCATCGGCACCGGTTTCCCAATTGCTCTTTCCACTTGGCTCCTTGAATTCTCCCAAGTCTAGAATACGCTGCTTGTGGCGCTCCAAACGATAAATCTTGTCTTCCAATGTTTCAACATAGCTCTCAGGCATTACAGGAAGTTTTGCATTCTCTTCCAGTTGCGCCTTCAATCCTTCAATGTCCTTGTCAAGCTCTTCAATTTTCGCCGCAATCAATTCTTTTGAAACAAGACCCATTTCATTGGCTGAGCTGATGAGGTTGTAGTTGGCTGCACCAAACTCTCCGTCTGCACCGGGGTAGCGGGCAATCCAACCAAATTGCTTGGAGTACAATTCCACCTGCATAGCATCTTTTGAAGCAGGGCCTGTAATTTTATTCCAGGTAATCAATCCAAATACGATGATGAACGCCATTGCCACACCGGGAATAAGCGTCCAAACCATCTCCAGGCGATTGTCGTGAGCGAAGAAGCGCGCCTTACGATCTTTCTTGTATTGATACTTCCAGGCGACCAAGAACAACATTGCGTTCATGATGAAGAACATCACGGTGATCATCCAGATGTTCACGCTCATCAACCAATCCACATCCTTTCCGTGCTCTGACGCAGGTTCAGGCAAATACTCGCCATAACGACCGTAGAGGTAGAGCGTTCCAATAAAGAACACCAGCATCCACACGATCATCAAATTCGCGTTGAGCTTGTTGTCAGCGGGGGAAATATCTTCTTCCTTCGATTTACGCAGCGCACGCGTAAATTCATAGACTTTGGTCAATTGTACAACAGCGATGATCGCTAAAACAATTACCAGAATGATCAGTAGTTTCATTTCTCTTTCGTTTTACTCCTGTTCTCTAAAACAACAATTTCTTATATCGAATGATTTTCACTTTCGTTCAAGTACGGGTGATTCACCGGCACTAATGGGGCTTTGCTGAGCGCCTTCATCACTACGCTTACAAATAAACCAAGGAATCCGATAAACATTCCAATTTCAAACCACCATGCAAAAGTGATGTGGTGACCATGCTCACCCAATCCCCACTCCAAGTGGCCATGCACAGTGCCGGGAACAACCGCCATGTACAGATCAAGGAAGTGTGTAATGAAAATGATAATACCCACACGAGTCAAATACTTTGGGTTACGCTTGGCATCACGTGACGTCAGCGTGTAAAATGGAATAGCAAAATTGCAGAAGAAGATAGCCCACATGCCATACATGTAGTGGTCATAACGCTCTTTGAAATACGTTACTTCTTCCGGGATGTTTGAATACCAAATCAGCATGTATTGGCAGAACCACAAGTAGCTCCACAACATGCTCACGGCGAATATCCACTTACCCATGTCGTGGATGTGTGAGCTATTCACACCGGGCATGTATCCCTTGCTCTTCAACCAAATCAAAAGCAGCGTCGCAAAAATCATAGTAGTAACCCACATGCCCGAGAAGATGTACCAACCATACATGGTAGAGAACCAGTGAACGTCGATACTCATCAACCAATCCCATGCGATGGTGCTTGAAAACACTGCGAAGAATACAAGGAATAACGCACTGCGCTTGTATTGCTTCAGGTGTAGCTCTAGACTTGGGGCGGTGTCCTCCTGCAACGACCATTGGCGGAACAAACGGGCGAACACGACAAACACAACAGCGTAAATAACAAAGCGCAACCAGAAGAACCAGCTCGACAAGAAAGGCATCTTGTTAGCGATAATCTTATCGAATGAAGGGCTGTTGGGGTCAACTACTTCAGGATCCATCCAATGGTACAGATGGTTCACGTGCAATTGAGCTGCGAGAAGCACTACGAAAACAACGCCCAATCCGATTGGCAAATACGCCCACATCGCTTCAAAGATGCGCTTGAGCTGTGCTGTCCATGCTACTTCAGCTGCGTATTGTACAGCATAGAAAAACATAGCACCAATAGAAAGTGCAAAAAAGAAAAACCCGCATATGAGCAAGTTAGCCCACCAGTATTGATGATGATCCGTTTTGTCGAAGAACCAACCTGCAATAGCTGCGATTGCTCCGATCACCATAAAGATGGTAGACCACTTTTTGGTCGATGCCGGAATTTCGAAATGTGTCGTTGCTTGTGCCATAGTATATCTGTAGGGCAGTAGTTTCTTGTTATTTGGTTGTTGCGGTGGTATCGGCAGGAGCTGCTGCAGCCTTTGTCACCAACATATCGTTTGCGTCAAACTCCGGCTCCGTTATTCCTTGCTGTAGCAGTTTTACATACTCGATGATCTGCCAGCGCTCCAACTGTGTGAGTTGAGATGCATGTTGACCCATCAAACCTTTACCATATGTAATCGAATGAAACATCTTACCCTCCGGAAGATCCTTCAGCTTTCCCGCATAATCCGGAATACCTTGTATGTGACCATTCTTTGAGATAGCTCCGTCGCCACCACCGTTTTCACCGTGGCAATGCGTGCACATGTAGGTATAAATCTCCTTTCCGCGCAACACATTTTTCTTGGTTGGCTTCATGGGGCTTTTCACTTCCAGGCCGGCGCGCTCATAATCCTCAGGAGTATTATTGAGAGCGTAAGGCATCACGTAAGCCATCATTTCGGGCTTCACATATGGAATTGTATTGGGAGCAGGAACGCGCGAATGAACTGCCACCAAGCCGGCAGCATCTTTCATGTCTTGTGTCCAGTCCATGGTCTTGTTGGTTCCATAGTCAACATAAGCCTCCAACGCAGGCGAACGATACATGTCTGGCATGTATTCAACGCCGGGTGAATTGGGGTCTTGCTGGCACGAAGAGAGTGCAACTACGGCCACACAGGCAATACCGAAAAAGGTGTTGGTGCGCTTCATCTCAATAGTCCTTTATGCTAAGTTCAAATACATCGGTAGCACGGATCTTGGCTTCAAGATCTTGCGCCGAAACTTGGTTATCTTCTGTTGTAATTTCCATCACAAACTTGTCGTCTGTAGTGCGTGGATCCGGGTTGTCAGCCGGCATGCCTGGCAAGGTGCCATTGCGCAACAAATAGGTAAGCACCATTCCGTGAGCTCCACAGAAAACCGAAAATTCGAACATTACAGGAACAAACGCTGGGGCGTTTTCAATCCAGGTAAAGTTTGGCTTACCACCAATGTTCCAATCCCAGTCGCTTACCATGAAGTACCAGGTACCCAAAATGGAAAGTGCAGTACCTGTGCAAGCATACATGAAGGATGCAATAGCCAGGCGCGTGCGCTTAACTCCAATAATTGGGTCCAGACCGTGAACAGGGAAAGGAGAAAACACTTCCTTCACTCGAATGCCTTGTGCAACGAGGGCACGAGCAGCGTCCAGCAACTTCTGGTCGTCGTCGTACATCACGTGAAATACTTTATTTGCCATAGTGCTTAAAGCGTTGTTGCTTAGTGATTGTTTTGATTTTTATAGCTCTCACCCGATGTCTTCAAAATCGTCTTCAATTCGTTCAGAGCAAGCACCGGGAAGTAACGTGCGAACAACAAGAACAGCGTGAAGAAGATACCAATGGTTCCTATGAACATACCGATATCGATGAAGCTAGCCTTGAACTCACCCCATGCTGCAGGCAAGTAGTCGCGGTGAATAGAAGTAACGATGATTACAAATCGCTCGAACCACATACCAATGTTTACGATGATCGACATCACGAAGGTGAATACCAGATTCGTACGCAACTTCTTAAACCAGAAGAGCTGCGGAGAAATTACGTTGCACGTCATCATGCACCAGTATGACCAAGCAAGCGGTCCTGAGAAGCGGTTGATGAATGCATACGATTCATACTGAACACCACTGTAGTCAGAGATGAACAACTCAGTGAGGTAAGCAACACCCACGATAGAACCAGTAACGATGATTACGATGTTCATGTACTCGATGTGCTTCAAGTGAATGTACGCTTCGAGCTTCATGGTTTTACGCATGATGAGCAATAGCGTCTGCACCATCGCGAATCCGGAGAAGATCGCACCCGACACGAAGTAAGGTGGGAAGATGGTAGTGTGCCATCCGGGAACAATTGACGTTGCAAAGTCCATCGATACAATCGAGTGAACCGAGAATACAAGTGGAGTGGCGATACCGGCCAACACAAGTGAAATCTCTTCGAAGCGTGTCCAGTGCTTGGCACGACCCGACCATCCGAAACTCAGAATGCTGTAGAATTTCTTCATCCATGGCTTGCTAACGCGGTCGCGAATGGTTGCAAAGTCAGGGATAAGACCGATATACCAGAATACAAGTGAAACCGAGAAGTAGGTTGAAATCGCAAATACGTCCCACATCAACGCCGAGTTGAAATTGGGCCACAACGATCCGAATTGGTTTGGCAAAGGCAGTGTCCAATAGGCCATCCAAACACGTCCCATGTGGAATACCGGGAATACGGCTGCCATCATTACGGCAAAAATCGTCATCGCTTCTGCCGAGCGGTTAATCGCCATGCGCCAGCGCTGACGGAACAACAACAACACTGCAGAGATGAGCGTTCCGGCGTGACCGATACCTACCCACCATACGAAGTTGGTGATGTCCCATGCCCATCCTACAGTTTTATTCAAACCCCATGAACCAATACCCACGCCTACCAGGTAGCTGATAACACCCACGCCATACAACGCTACAATAAGCGCGATGGTGAAGGCAATCTTCCATTGCTTTGGCGCCGGACCTTCAATTGGAGAAACGATATCGTTGGTGATATCATGGTAGGTCTTGTGACCCAGGATCAACGGCTTTCTTATGTTGGATTCTTTGAACATCTCGGTTGGTTTCTTAAAGGTTTAAGCTTCGGTTGCTTCGATGTTGCGCACTTTGGTCATGTAGTAAATGTTCGGCTGAATTCCCACTTCCTCCAATGCGTGGTAAGAACGCACGTTGTTGGCGCGCTGTGCATTCTTCGAGGTAGTATCATTCAAGTCACCAAATACAATCGCATTGGTTGGGCAAGCTTCAGAACATGCTGTCTGAATCATGCCGTCGAGCACCGTTGTGCCGTTGCGCTTCGCTTCGGTCTTGCCGGCCTGAATGCGCTGCTGACACATGCTGCACTTTTCCATTACACCGCGTGTACGCACGGTTACATCCGGATTCAACACCATACGCAATGTTTCATCTTGTGACGGATTCACCATAGCGAACTTATCGTTCGTTACATAGTTGAACCAGTTGAAGCGACGCACTTTATATGGACAGTTGTTAGCGCAGTAACGTGTACCGATACAGCGGTTGTAAGCCATGTTGTTCAGACCCTCGTTGCTGTGCACGGTAGCCGCAACCGGACAAACCGTTTCGCATGGAGCGTGGTTACAGTGCTGACACATCATTGGCATGTGCACTGTGCGAGGGTTTTCCTCAGGGCTTTCCATTTCACGGTAAGCACCAATCGTTCCTTTGCCCGTTGCCTCTTTTGTATTGGCAAGTGTGTCGGCAATATCAATTGTCTGATGCTCGGAAGAGAAGTAGCGGTCGATGCGCATCCAGTGCATATCGCGGTGACGCAATACTTCATCTTTACCAACTACGGGTACGTTGTTTTCCGTATGACATGCGGTAATACACGCGCCACAACCCAAGCAAGAACTTAAGTCGATGGTCATACCCCAGCGATGGCCTACGCCTTCAACCGGATGATCGCGCCACAAATCGACTGCACGAATCGACTGACGATCATTCACGTCAATCTTTCCATCCTTATTCACGTCTTCGTGAATCGGAAGGGTAACGGCCATATTATAAGAAGCATCCCCACGCTTGGCGTCTTTCTCGGCAAGGTA
>JBILCQ010000106.1:0-7290 GCA_044353065.1 Flavobacteriales bacterium
TAGAAGGTTCGTTGTCGACGCAGCTGGATTTCACAGAGAAGTTGACAGCAGGAATATACCTTGTAGAGTTTACGATCAATGGGGAAACGATGAATGAGCGAATGGTCGTAGAGCGCTAAACAATTCATATCACGCTAAAACGCCGTCCTTCGGGGCGGCGTTTTTGTTTAAGGGCGACTTGGGCCGGTGGAAAGTATAAAGTACGAATTACGAAGTACGAAGTAGCGGAGGGATGTTTATTTTGTTAGGAGTACGTGGTGCGAAAGCACATGTTTTGGTAATAGAAAATGTGTGTTTGGTAAGTAGAAATCATGAAGTACAAATTACAAAGCACGAATTACGAAGTACCGGAGGGGCGTTTGTTTTGGTCGGGGGCCGCGGTTCGAAAACAAGTGCTGAATGACCCATTTCGCACACAGGTCAATCTCAAAGCGGCAGCCTTTGCGGTACTTTGTACTTAGTAATTAGTACTCCTCCCTTCTCCCCTATTGAACCGCTATCCACGCCATCAACCCCATGCCTGTTTTGAGCGCTTCTTCATCGATGTCGAAACGCGGATGATGCACACTGAAACTCTTGGAGTCGTCGGTTGAAGATGCTGTTCCGAGTCGGTAAAAGCAGCCGGGCATTTCATGACCGAAGTAGGCAAAGTCTTCTGCTGTCATGCGAACATCGAGATCTACCACATTCGCTTCACCTAAATATTCTATCGCTCGTTCTCTTGCGCGAAGAGTAAGTGCCTCGTCGTTTTTTAGTACCGGGTAACCTATCTCAATGCGAAAATCTACTTCGCCGCCCATTCCCTTTACAAGCCCATCGGCCAAGGCAACCATGCGTTCGTGCGCCTCTTTTCTCCAACGTTCATCGAAGGTGCGAAAGGTTCCTTCTAATTTGACTTCGCTTGGGATGATGTTGGTCGCTCCGTTGGCAATCACTTTTCCGAATGAAAGCACGCTGGGCATGGCCGGATTCGACCAGCGACTCACTACTTGTTGCAACGCAACGATGAGGTGTGAAGCAATAAGCACAGGATCGATGTTGCGATTGGGCTTGGCACCATGGCCGCCACGACCTTTCACGGTAACGTACAACTCGTCAGTACTCGCCATATAAACGCCCGGCTTCAGCCCAATCTTGCCCGCGGGTAATTCCGGATAAACATGTTGTCCGAAAATGGCGTTTGGTTTACGATTGGCGAACACACCGTCTTTCAGCATAAGCGATGCTCCGCCGGGAAGAACTTCTTCAGCGGGTTGAAATACCAACTGCACTGTGCCTTCGAATTGGTCGCGCAGTTCATTTAGAATAATAGCAGCACCTAATAATGATGATGTGTGAACATCGTGTCCGCAAGCGTGCATAATGCCGTCGTGCTTGCTCTTGTATTCGGTTGTGTTGAGCTCTTGAATGGGCAACGCATCCATGTCGGCGCGCAAGGCAATCATCCGAGAGTCGGGATTTTTACCCTGAATAAACGCGGTAAGTCCATAACCGCCGATTCCTGTTTTTACCTCCAGGCCCATGCGTCGCAATTGTGCTTCGACAAAGGATGATGTTTCTACTTCCTGATACGAAAGCTCCGGATGCATGTGGATGTGGCGGCGCATCGCGAGCACATCGGCAAAATGCTTTTCGGCCAGAGATTGAATTTGTTCTTTGATTGAATTCATGTTGCTGGATTCGTTACGGGCACATACACACCTTCGATGGATTCAGCACATCCTTTAATTCGGATGTGGTATCGGTCATGGCAATGATGAAGGAGTAGTCGCCGTAGTTGAGGTGGTATCTGCGAGGGGTTGCTTTTACGTCGCTCTTGTCGAAATCGAAAGAGCCGTCGTTTTTCGCGAGCTGCAGTTGTTCTTGCGTGAGGCCGTAACAATTCAACTTGAATGCAGCACACGAATCGACTGTGAATGGAAATTCGCGCAGGTCTTCTTTCATGCGCTTTTGGGGCGTCCACCCCAACCAGTCGTAGTTGGGAAACATGAAGAAAACAACGGCACAGCCAATGGCCACACCGATGAGATAACGAAGCAAGCGTTGCCGAAAATTCATAACGCAAGAATACTACAGAAGGGAATTGGACTTCAAACATATATCAGGGAATAGTGTTTTGAAGTACGACGTGGAAAGTACAAAGTACAAATTACGAGTGACGAGTGACGAGTGACGAATTGGAAGGTAAAAAGTACAAAGTACTTCACAGTGGGGTTGTGATGAATGACGTCAATTTGTGAGCATGAATTATTTCCCTGAATGGTTGGAGAATGAAACAGCCATTTAGGTTCTTCCTTCTTGCTGCCAAATTAGCTTTTTGCTCGGGATGTTTTAATCATCGCTGTGAGTATGTGAAGTGTCTCTGCATGCATACAGCATGAGAAGCATTCGGAAAATAGCGCTCACAAATAGACACCCCTCATCATAACCCCCACCACGCAGTACTTTCTACTTTGTACTTTTTACCTTCCAATTCGTCACTCGTCACTCGTAATTTGTACTTTTTAATTCCTACTTCCCACCCAAAAACCCACATCTGTCACTCTCCACACGTTGTTCACAGGCCATCATTTATTTTCGTGCAAACTTTCAATGATGATCGACGTTCGCGGTTTAACTTTTCAATATCCGTCGGGACCTGGTTTCACCTTTCCTGATTTTACGTGCGCTGCCGGTGAACATTTGCTGATATTGGGACAAAGCGGAAAGGGAAAGACAACACTCTTGCACCTGCTTGCCGGCATGATTCGTCCTACCGCCGGGATCATTAAAATTCAAAAAACGGATATTACTGAACTCGGTAATCGGGAGCTCGATAAATTTCGCGGCCAACACATCGGAATCATTTTTCAAACGGCACATTTTGTCGACTCCATCAGCGTGCTGAACAATCTCATGCTTTCGCCGTTTTTATCCGGGAAAAAAATAGCGGAATCAGAAGCCGTTAAAGTTCTTGAGCGATTGAACGTAGGTCATAAAGCAGCTCAGAAGCCCGCGTCGTTGAGCGTAGGCGAGCAGCAGCGTTGTGCTATCGCGCGCGCCGTTTTTCATAAACCCTCGGTGATACTTGCCGACGAACCCACGAGTGCATTGGACGATGAGAATGCGCAACAGGTTATTGATATGCTGGAAGAGCAAGCACGACAAACGGGCGCAGCGCTCATCATCGTGACGCACGACAAGCGTTTGAAAGATCGTTTCCAAAAACAAATCACGCTATGAACCTGCTTAAAATTTCGTGGAGCAACATCAAGCACAAGCCACTCAACACGTTGTTGAGCATCGTGCTATTGTCGTTTGGTATAGGCATCATTTCGATGATGTTGTTATTGAAGTCGCAGATCAGCGAGAAGTTTGATCGTAACATCAAAGACATTGACTTTGTGCTTGCAGCGAAGGGAAGTCCGCTGCAGAGCATGTTGGCCAACATTTATCATGTAGATGTACCTACGGGGAATATCAAAGTTTCAGAAGCGCGACGCATCATAAAAAACCCGATGGTTGCCGAGGCAATACCACTGGCGTATGGAGATAATTACGAGAAGTTTAGGATTGTCGGCACCAATGAAAAGTATCCCAATCACTACGGGTGCACAGTTGCTGAGGGCAAACTGTTTACTGCTCCTTTCGAAGTGACTATTGGAGCAAGTGTAGCGGTGGAAACAGGTCTCAAGCCGGGTAGCACGTTTACAAGCGTTCATGGCTACGATAATGCGGCAGATGACGCGGATGCTCACCATCACCAGTTGTTCACGGTTGTAGGTGTGTTTGCGCGAAGTAATTCCGTAATCGATAATCTCATTCTGACACCTGTGGAAACCACCTGGATGGTGCACGAACATCCCGAAGATCAAGCGGCTGCGGATAGCTTGACCGCAGACTCCGTGAGCGCAGAACCTGAGCGCGAAATGACGGCCTATCTAATTAAGAAAAGGAACAAGGGAGCGTTTGGTATGCTTTCCAAACAAACGGAAGACACGACGATGCAGCTGGCCAATGTGGCTGTGGAGAATAGCCGGCTGATGAACAATTTTGGATTGGGCTTGAGCACCATTACCGCCATTGCGATCGTCATCATGGTCATTTCATTCATCAGTATTTTCATTTCACTCTTTACCTCCATGCGCGAGCGACGTTACGAGCTTGCCCTCATGCGCACCATGGGTGGCACACGATCAACACTCTTTGCGCTGATTATTCAGGAAGGGTTGCTGCTTGTTCTATTGGGCTATGCGATTGGTCTTTTGCTGAGCCGCGCAGGCTTGCTTGTGTTGAGTCATTTCATGAAAGAAAGTTTCCACTACGGGTTGGATAATTTGGCTATTAGCACACAGGAACTACTTCTGCTGGGATTAACTTTGTTCATCGGATTGTTGGCCTCCATCATTCCTGCATGGCAGGCCGTGAGAATTGATATTGCTAAAACGTTTACGAATGCTTAAGAAAGTTGTATTTGTGTTGATTGGAATTGCCATTGCGGCGGGAACGTATGGTTTCATGCACATAGAGACAGAACCTACTCCGCCTGTAAAGGCGCTGCCCATGATAGAATGGACGCCCGGCCAGTCACTTTCTGTTGTGCCACATTTCTCGGGCGATGCCATTGTTGAGCTTACGTGGCAAATGCTTACGGATGTGACGTTTAAGGAAATGTATGTGCAAGACATCGACTCGTATTACTGGAAGCCCACGTTTGGCCCGAGTGTAAAAGCGATGGAAGGCAAAGAGGTTTTTATCACAGGGTATGTCATACCGGTCGATTATGACGAGAACTTCTATGTGGTGTCGCGATACCCCTATGCCAACTGCTACTTCTGTGGTGGAGGTGGACCTGAGTCGGTTGTGGATCTTCGATTCGCTGGAAAAAACAGAACGTACAAAACAGATGAGCGCCTCACCTTCCGCGGCAAGCTTAAATTAAATGCGTCCGACATTTATCAGATGAATTATATTCTCGAAGGTGCAACAGAGTATAAGCCATAAGAAGTACCTTAGCGGCTGCTTTTTTACCTAACCTAATGCATTCTTTTATTCGCTCATTGCGATGGGCTATCTTGTTTTTGTTCGCACATGCTCAGGCACAGGTTTCTGTATGCGATTCTATTGAGTGGCGTTTTGACGTGGATCAATTCGCAATCGATGGTGATCAACTGATGGCAGACCTTGCTGTGAAGGGTTGGTCAACGGATTATTTCAACTCAACAGCAACGGAAATTACCATCTACGGCACAACGGATTGTCCGGGAAGCACGGATCATAATCGCAAACTCGCCCATTCACGCGCCCTCTATCTGAGCAATTATTTCGATGTATCTAATTTTGCTAAAGTCGATACGGTTATGCGTGTTGAAATACCGGAACGCAATTGTACGGCCCGTCAACAGGGGTATCGACGAGCCGACCGAACTACCGCATTGAAAGTGTGTCTATCTAATCAAGCAACTGAGCTGCAACAAGGCAACTTGACCGCGAATACGCACCAACCCGAAAACGCTGATCTAAGCGAAGAATTCGAGCAAATCGCTTTGCCGTTAGATAGTGGCTTCATCCTGCCTACCGGTCCGAAAAAAACGCTGGACGCTTATTCAAAGGAGGAATTTAATAGTGGTGATGAATTCATTCTCGATGGCCTCAATTTCTATCCGGGAAGTCACCATACGCTTCCTGAAGCGAAGCCCATCATGAAAAAGCTGTTGGAAGTGATGCAACAAAACAAGTCGCTTCGCATTGAAATTCAGGGCCACGTGTGCTGCGCTGAAAAGCCCAACCAGGATGGTCTTGATGACGAGACCGGCGACTTAAAACTTTCATGGAACAGGGCTCAATTCGTGCGCGATTATCTGGTGCAGAGCGGTATTGAAGAAGAGCGAGTCAGCTATCGCGGTTTTGCCATGACACGTCCTTTGGTATTCCCGGAAACGACGATTCAAGACCAGATTAAAAATCGTCGTGTCGAAGTTTTGATTGTGTCTGAATAGCGCCCTTGTAGATCGATGGCTTCGCAGTACTTTTGCGTCCGAAATTCAAAACCAACATGGCAACAACAACCGCAGACATCTCAAACGGATTGTGCTTCCGCATGGACAGCCACATCTGGCGTGTAATGGAGTTCTTACACGTAAAGCCGGGTAAAGGTCCGGCCTTCGTGCGCACGAAAATTAAGAACCTCAACAACGGCAAAATCGTAGATAAAACATTCAATAGCGGTGTGGCAATCGATGTTGTTCGAATTGAAACTCGTGAGTATCAGTTTCTCTACAAGGACGACAACTACAACTTCATGAACCTGGAAGATTTCGAGCAAATTGCCATTCCTGAAATGATGATCAACGCTCCTCAATTCCTCAAAGAAGGGATGAAGTGTATAGTGTTGTTCAATACAGAAGATGAGCAGCCCATGAGCTGTGATTTGCCACAATACGTGGAATACAGCATTACGTATACCGAACCGGGAGTCCGTGGAGATACGGCTACCAACGCGACAAAGCCGGCTACGCTGGATATTGGCGTGGATGTGCGTGTACCATTGTTCATTAACGAAGGCGACACTGTTCGTGTTGATACAACGACAGGTCAGTATCACGAACGCGTAAAAAAATAAGGAACGTCTTTGGGGTCTTGTTAACCACAGAGAATTGTAGTAGGTTGAAGGTTGAAGGTTGCGAGTTACACTTCGCGAACCTTCAACCTTTAACTTACAACTTTCAACCAGGTAGCTATTACCTTTGACGAGCTATGAAACTACCCCGATTACACACTCTTCAGGAAATTGCCTCAATCGTTCAATGCTCTTATGCAGGCGCAGATGACTTTCCAATTAGCGGCATCAACGAAATTCATCAGGTTGAGCATGGCGATATCGTATTCGTTGATCATCCGAAATACTACGATAAAGCCCTCCAGTGCGCTGCAACGGTGGTTATCATCAATAAGCAAGTTGATTGTCCGCAGGGCAAAGCACTTCTGTTTTCAGACGATCCGTTTTCTACTTACAACCAACTCACCAAGCACTTTTCACCGTGGTCAATGCCTCTCGAAAATCGAGGACAAGATGTAATCATTGGTAAAAACACGGTAATTCATCCATCAGTCATAATGGGCAATAATGTTCGTATTGGCGATAACTGCATTGTCCATCCCGGCGTTGTGTTTTATAATGATATTGTGCTGGGTAATGATGTAATCATTCACGCGAATTGTGTTTTAGGCAGCGAGGCCTTCTATTACAAAAATCGTCCGGAGGGACGTGAAAAAATGCACACGGTAGGAAGCGTTGTTATTGAGGATAAC
>JBILCQ010000108.1:0-7177 GCA_044353065.1 Flavobacteriales bacterium
TGATCCCCGCGAAAACGGGAAATTCCGTGTGCCAACTCTGCGAAATGTTCAGTATACAGGCCCCTACTTTCATAACGGTTATTTCAAGACGTTGAAAGAAGTTGTCCATTTCATCAATAGCCGTGATTCTGAGAACCTGACTTGGCCGGAGGTTTATGAAAACATCGCACATCAGATAACAGGAAGCCTTCACCTGACGGATCATGAAGAAGACGCCATTGTTGCTTTTCTGCTCTGCCTGACCGACGGTTACTCGCCCAACTAACTGCGCGCTGCGTTTAGAAAACGCCCCGTATGCGTGTTTGCGGGGATTTGTGATGGAGGTCCTGCATAAACGACATTTCCGCCGCCTACGCCACCTTCGGGCCCCATATCGATGAGCCAATCGGCGCAACCCAACACATCGATGTTGTGCTCAATAGCGATAATGCTGTGTCCCTTGTCGAGTATTGCCTGGAAGGAGTCAATCAGCTTCTTGACATCGTGAAAATGGAGTCCTGTAGTGGGTTCGTCAAATATGAAAAGCGTGTGCTGTGCGTTACTGCCTTTCGACAGGAACGTCGCAAGTTTTATGCGTTGGGCCTCACCTCCGGAAAGCGAGGAAGAACTTTGACCAAGCCCAATGTATCCCAAGCCCACTTGTTGAAGCGGCTTCAATCGTTCAACGATATTTCGGGGGGTTGTTTTAGAATCATCCGAAAAAAACTGAATCGCCTCATCCACCGTCATCGCTAAAATTTCAGCCACCGACTTGCCATTGTATTCAATCTCGAGAACTTCTTCTTTGAAGCGTTTTCCTTTACATACTTCACAAACCAATTGGATATCGGCCATGAACTGCATAGAAATGGTTTGGACACCTTCCCCTTCACAGGCCTCGCAGCGACCGCCGTCCACATTAAAACTAAAATGCGAAGGTTTGTAGCCACGCTGTTTCGCCAAGGGTTGACTGCAATACAATGCGCGGATGTCATCGTACGCCTTTATATAAGTAACCGGGTTGGAGCGTGATGATTTACCAATTGGATTCTGATCGACGAACTCAACCGCTCCGATTGTCTTTATATCGCCGGTCAATACATCATACTCGCCCACATGCCCCGAAGGGAATCCGCCAAGCTCCTTTTGAAGGGCCGGATAGAGAATTTCCTTGATTAAAGTCGATTTACCGCTGCCGCTTACGCCACTTACCACAGTGAAGCATCTCAACGGAAAAGCTACATCGACATTTTTCAATGTGTGCTCGCGAGCACCCTGAATGACGATTTTATCCTTTCCAATTTTCTTAAGTGGCTGCCGGCTTATTTTACGGATTCCATTGAGATAATCGGATGTGAGTGTGTTTCCATTCTTTACCAGCTCATCAATAGAACCGCTGAATACAACATTGCCCCCCAGCACGCCGGCTTCTGGTCCCATGTCAATTATATGGTCTGAGGCTTTCATTACTTCCTCATCATGTTCGACCACGATAACGGTATTGCCTTGCTTTTTGAGGTTCTGTAATACGCCAATGAGTCGATGAGTATCGCGCGAATGCAGACCGATGCTTGGCTCATCCAAGATGTAGAGAGAGCCCACCAATGAACTTCCTAAACTCGTAGCCAAATTGATGCGCTGCGATTCTCCTCCGCTAAGCGTATTCGATAAGCGATTCAATGTTAGGTACTCTAATCCGACTTCATTCAGGTATCCCAATCGATTGACAATCTCCAACAACAAGCGCTTGGCTACCTGCTGGTCGTGATTGCTCAACTTAAGATCACGAAAGAAAGCGTAGCATTCACCAATCGATATGTTGACTAGATCAGAGATGCTCTTTCCTGAAATTTTCACATAGTTCGCATCCTTTCGTAAACGAGTTCCCAAACATTCGGGACACGCCGTTTTGCCTCGATACCGACTTAACATGACGCGGTATTGAATTTTGTAAGATTCCGATTCCAGATGGGCAAAAAAAGCATTAAGCCCTCGGAAATGCTTATTACCTGTCCAAAGCAATTCTAATTGCTCTTTGCTCAATTCATGAATCGGCTTATGGATGGGGAAGTTAAATTTAGCTGCATGGTAAATGAGCTGATCTTTCCACTCGCCCATGGTTTCGCCACGCCAACAAGCGATACCATCTTGATAAACGCTTAGCTTGCGGTTGGGCATTACCAGGTGTTCGTCGATGCCGATGATGCTTCCAAAACCCTCACAGCGCTTGCATGCACCAACGGGATTATTGAAAGCAAATAAATTGACCGAGGGTTCCTCGAAGGTAATTCCATCCGCTTCGAATCGGTTGCTGAACTGCTCCAGATGATTAGTGTCGGGAAGAAAAATCTGGCAAATGCCTCGACCTTCAAAAAAAGCACTTTCGGTGCTATCGATTAATCTGGAAACGGATTCATCGTCGCTGGAAGAACTCAACCGATCCAAGACCAGCGAAACACTCTTCCATTTGATGGGCTTGTCGTTTATGTCTTCGATAAGATGAACTTCGCCATCAGCAAACACGCGCGAAAAACCCTGCTGTGAAAAAACTTCTAGTCGTTTATTGAGGTCTTTTTTATCGGATACAGGCGCCATTATATAAAGACGTGTGCCTTCAGATAAGGCCTTTACCCATTCAGCGATGTCGCCGGCTGTATGTCGCTTCACCTCTTTTCCGCTGGCCGGGGAATACGTCCTTCCAATTCGAGCGAACAATAGCTTGAGATAATCATAGATCTCAGTGCTGGTTCCTACGGTAGAACGTGAAGACCGGCTTGTTACTTTCTGTTCGATGGCCACTGCAGGGCTTATTCCCAAAATGGCATCCACATCGGGTTTATCGAGGCGCCCCAAAAATTGGCGGGCATAACTGCTTAAGCTTTCCACATAACGCCTCTGTCCTTCAGCGAATAAGGTATCGAAAGCAAGGGAAGATTTACCTGAACCGCTTAAGCCGGTGATGACCGTAAACTGAGAACGCGGTATTGCAACATCGACATTCTTGAGGTTGTGCATTCGAGCCCCTTTAATGATAACAAAGTCTCTGGTATTCAATGAGTCAAATGCCGAATTCCCCTCTTTCCGTTTTGCTTTCGCCATAGTGTTCGCAAAGTTGTGGAAGAAACAATGAGAATCGGTGAGTGTTCAAAATTTAGATAGTACGCGGAACTTAATTCCTCAGGAAAGTCGATGATACCTCGCGGATATGTTGGGGCAAACAAGAACAATCAGCCGGGAAACCGCCCTCTTTAGTCGAAGTTTTTAATTTTTTCGTCTGTTCTTTTTACGCTTTAAACGAATATTCTAACTCAATTGTAACCAAGTAGGGATTGCAGGGGTAAAAAGACCTGTTTTCAAGAAAGTCCAAAAAAGAACAATGATCCAAATGAAAAACCTAACCGCCCTATTACTCTTGTCTCTGCTCACAACATTGTCAGGAGTCTCTCAAATCACACATTCTTGTCCTTCCGACATTCTGAATGATTCACTCCTGAATAACAATACGGAATTCAGCCGAAGCTTCTACTATATGGAGCGTGTGCTGGGAATGAACAGCAACTTGCATCCATCACAACGTACCAACGATATTTACACCATTCCGGTAGTTGTGCACGTGATACACAATGGTGAGGCGTATGGCACCGGAACCAACATTACCAATGAGCAGATTTATTCTGCCATTGAAGCACTCAATCAGGACTACCGACGCATGGCCGGTACAAACGGCTTTGGAAACGGTGTTGACGTAGGAATTGAGTTTTGTCTTGCTTCACGCAATCCAAGCGGTCAACCAACGAATGGAATTGTTCGCGTAAACGGAAGTTCTGTGGCTAATTATTCTACCATGGGGATTGAGGCATCTGCAGGAAGCGGAGCAGTTGAGGAGAGCGTGAAAGCACTTTCAACTTGGCCTCGTGCTTCTTATCTGAATATCTGGGTTGTGAATGAGATTGAAAACAACGATGGCGGCAGCGGCATTCAAGGGTATGCCTACTTTCCTGTAAACAGCCCCATCGATGGAATCGTTGTTCTTTATAACGCATTCGGAACAGTTGGCAATTTGAAGTCTTATACCAACATGAACCGCACCTTGACACACGAGGTTGGACATTACCTTGGATTATACCACACGTTCAATTCTACAACATCTTGCACTGGCGAAACCAACTGCACTACACAAGGTGACCGCGTATGCGACACCCCTCCTACTATTCAGGCGGGAAGCTGCAGCAGCCCTGCCTGCAGCGGTACACAGCAAGTTCAAAACTACATGGACTACACCTCGCAAACATGTCAGGACATGTTTACCGACGGACAAAAATTACGCATGCGCACTACGTTGGAATCACAGCGTACCAGCATTTTGACTTCAATGGGATGCATGCCTGTTTACCAAAATGATATTGGTGTAACAGCAGTTATCAGCCCTACAGGCACAAGCTGTGCCGGCGGCATTACACCACAAGTTACGTTGTCAAACTATGGTAGCAACACACTTTCATCGGCTCAGATTCAATACAACGTAGATGGTGTTGGAACTTCAACCTTCAACTGGAGTGGATCACTTGCTTCAGGCGCTTCAATCAATGTAACGCTACCAAGTATCAATCCTGCTGCAGGTGCACACACCTTCTATGCATGGAGCGCTTCACCCAACAACGGCACTGATGAGAACGCCGCTAACAATCAATCTACCGGTACATTCAGCGTTACCTCAGGTGCCGCAGCTCAGCTCGACGTAGTGCTCGACTACTACGGCACGGAAACTACTTGGAACATTACCGATGCCAACGACGCCATTTTGATGTCGGGGGGCCCTTACGTAAATGGTCAACAGGGTCTTCATAACATTACTCCGGTTTGTCTCGCGGTTGGTTGCTATACCCTCACCATGAATGACCTTTACGGCGACGGACAGGGCTTCACAAGCGGCAGCTTTTCACTTACCGCAGCCAATGGATCTGTTTTGGCAAGTGGCGCAGGCAACTGGGGCGACTCTTCTGCCAATGACTTTTGTATCGTTGCCACCACACCACAAGGGCAGGCACCTGTAGCGTCGTTTACCGTTCAGGACAATACAATTTGCCGCAATGTTCAGAACGACTATACCAGCACAAGCACTCAATCTCCAACTTCTTACAGCTGGGTTTTTGAAGGAGGAAGTCCTGCGACTTCAACACAACAGAATCCGCAAAACGTAACGTATGCTGCAGCCGGCACATATGACGTGACCTTGACTGCTACTAATGCCTTTGGCACTCACACCTATGTATGCACCAACTGTGTGACCGTTTATGCCGACCCAGCGGTTACTCTTACTTCAACCAATCCTGGTTGCGGAAATCAATCAAATGGTGCAATCTCAAGTTCTGTTTCGGGCACGGGTCCTTACACCTACTCATGGAATAATGGATCAACCTCAGCTAATTTGACCGCAATCGCAGCAGGCAGCTACACCGTGAACGTAACAAGCGCTCAGGGATGCGCGGCGCAAGCAAGTGCTACATTAACGAGCGCTCCTGCTATTGCGATAACTGGCACAGTTACCAATGCGCTTTGCTCCAACACTGCTAACGGCAGCATAACTACCAGTGTAACCGGAGGAACAGGCAATAAAACCTACTCATGGAGCAACGGCTCGACCACTGCGAATATCTCAAACCTCGCAAGTGGCTCTTATACGGTTAATGTGAGCGACGCAAGCGGTTGTGCAGCTTCCGGTAGTTTTACGGTAACTGCACCAAGTGCAATCACCGTTACGGGAACTGTTACCAACGTTTCATGTGCAGGTGGCAACAACGGATCTATTGCAGTATCTGCAGTAGGCGGAACCGGAAGCAAGACATTCACATGGAGCAACGGTCTTACAGGAAATACGCTGAGCAATCAGCCTGCAGGTACTTATACGGTTACCGCCACCGATGCCAATGGTTGCAGTGCTTCGCAAGCGTTCACCATTACAGCTCCAACTGCTGTTTCAATTAGTGGAACAGCTACAAATGCCGATTGCTTCGGAAGCAATGATGGATCTATCACTGTTCAAGCGAATGGCGGAAACGGCGCTTTGACAATCTCATGGAGCAACGGAATGACCGGTTCGCAAATCAACAACCTCGCACCAGGCAACTACACAGCTACAGCGAGCAACGCCGGCGGTTGCAGCGCATCTGCCACTTTCACTATTACTCAACCAACAGAAATGGTTATCAACCTGTCTGATTTCGATATTGCTTGCAGCAATCAAGTTGGTTCAGCTTTCGTAAATCCAACCGGAGGTACTGCACCTTATTCTGTATCATGGAGCAACTCTGTGAATGGCACTCAAAACAACAACCTCAATGCTGGTAATTACAATGTCTCTGTTACCGATAGCCACGGTTGTGTAGCCACTCAATCGTTCGTAATTACTCAAACCGAAAACCTCAGCATCGAGTTAATTGCACAAAACCCCACTTGCTTCGGAATTAACAACGGCGCAGTAAATGCCTTGGTACAAGGCGGCAATGGCAACTACACATTTGAATGGAGCAACGGATCATCAGCTTCTTCAATTTCAGGCCTTGGCGCAGGTCAGTACAGCTTGACTGTAACCGATGGCGAAGGATGCAGCGGAACGGTTGCAACGATTGTAGAACAACCTGCGCAGATGATTGCTGCCATAGACGCCAATGACGCAACTTGCTTCGGACTCAACAACGGATGGGCAAACGCAAACATTCAAGGCGGAACAGCACCATATTCATTTAACTGGAGCAACGGCAGCAATGCGGAATTGGCTGACAACCTTTCAACTGGAATTGTTAGCGTAAACGTGACGGATGCAAATGGTTGCATTGCAACAGCTACAGCAGAAGTTGAGCAACCCGATATGCTCACAGCAAACGTTTTGATTACAAACCAGGAGTCTTGCGTGGGTAACGATGGTAGCGCTGAAATAATGGTAACCGGAGGAATTCCTGCTTACACAATTCTTTGGAGTAATGGAAACGAAGGCGCAGAATTAAACAATGCAGGCGCAGGTTTGTATGAAGTGCTGGTGAGTGATGCGAATGGATGCACTATTTACACCACAGCTGAAATCGCCAACAACTGTGTTCAAACGATTCCAACTACTCAATTGACATCACAATTCTGCAACGCTTCAGAACTTGGATTGGATGCGGTTGTGGCATGTGAAATTGTAACAGGTGCTGATCAG
>JBILCQ010000107.1:0-7177 GCA_044353065.1 Flavobacteriales bacterium
GTTATAAGCGTCTGCAATTTTCGAACCGCTCAACTCAATTGCAACATAGCTAACGAACGTTCCATTCTCGCGCTGAGTAAGCTTCTCGCAAATTTCAATAGCACCACGCAACTCTTGATCAACTACGGTGCGAGCCATTTCTTGGAAGGTTTCAGTAACCTCTTCCTTATTGTTAAACTCCGTTGAGTTTACGTAGTTGTCACCCACAATTTTCATAGTGCTGCTAATGGTCTTGGCCAATTCAGACTGAGCGTTGGAGCGAGCTTTTTTCTTGGCAGTTTCGCGGTCCATACTTTCACCGGTTGCCGTTGCGCGAAAGGCCTCTTTAGTACTTTGATATTGCTCTCCGGTACAATACTCATTGATAAGTACTTCACCGGATGGCTTGGGAGTTTCCACGGTTGCCTTTTTCTTTTTGCACGCTGTAGCCATTAATGCCACAATCACGAGCATTGTAATGAATGTAAAATGACGAGTTTTCATAGGACGTAAATTATTTATTTATCTTATTTGGTTTTGCAAAATTAGTTTCTACTACCATGCCAAAGCGGATTTCAGTTATAAAATTGATTGAAGTAATTTTGGAGTAAGAGCTTGCTCAACCTTTTCCTTTCCCTTTTTATATGCCTCAATACCCGCAGAGTCTTTATTCAGTTGAAGCCCCTTTACCGATGAAAGCGTTTCACTGAATACAATTTCACCGGTCTTCCTATTCTTGACAACCAAATTCAATTCGAGAAAGGCCACTACAAAACCATTGGCTTGTCCTCCCTCTTTGGTATTTGACTCAATAGAGGCAACAAAGTCGGCCTCGCTTTCTTTTCCGGCAATCCGAAGGCCTTTGGATACTAAAGCTCCGGACAAAGCGCTTTGCAAGACTTTACCCGAAGACACGACTCCATAGACCAATTCGTTAGAGGTAATGAAAAACGAGGGGAGAATGGCCTCTACAGGAATGACCTTTCTTTCGGTCTTGAACGATTGGATGAAACCGTCTTGCACCTTTTGATCCAAGTCCTGAACTTTTAACTTGCTGAGATCAAGTTCAAGGGTGACTGTGTTTCCCGGATTAGCGAAATTGACTTCGCTCACGGGCACAGCCGCGTGCCCTACCTCGGTTGTCATCACTTCGGAACGATGAATACCCTGAGACTTTTCGTATGAATACTTTACCGTTAGACCTTTTACTGCCCGATTCTGCAATGACAACGTTGCGAGTATTTCCTGAGAGAAATTATTTGACGAAGTAAGTACTACTTTATTCTTATCAGTGCTCAATTTCAAATTACCACACATCAACTGCATGGCACTGTATATCTCATTATCCAGATAAACCTTTCCTGTGGCAGAAAGAAACTCATTGCTTTCATTCCAATACTCCTTAAGAGCAAAAATGCCTCGCATGTACAAGTCGAAAGCAGCTGTAACATTAGCGTTTTTCTCTGCATCCAAACCCCTTTGGTAAAAGTCATTTGCGAGATTCATGGCAGCCGACTTCTTTGCCATCTTCCAAGCTTGATACTTCGCCTTATCCAAACGATAGAAAACCCAGAACTCATTTTTATTTTCCCAGGTACCTGCAATTTCGTAGTCTTCAATTTTTGCATCTGTAGACGTCGAGACGGTTGAGATAAACTCTTCACTGAAACTCTTATTGACTTCGAGTGAATTCAAAAAAGTCTGACCCTGCACACGCACACTGATTTCGGAAGCCAAGTCATTTAGTGCATTCTTTTTCGCAATCGTTTGATAGTCGTACGGCTGTGAGAATTTGCTACATGATCCGACACCGATATAATAAGAAGGGGAATGAGGACGATTGCCAACCCATTCCGGCGCAGGAACTTCAATGGTCGACTGTTGGCTGGCAGACGTAGTATCCTTCTTGCCGCTGCATGCAGTCAGAAGCAACACCAACAATACTAGTATCAAGGAGCTGAACTTCATTTCACAATTTCCTTTATTGCTTTGTCAATTGCTCCCGTCATCTGGCCGGAAATCTGACTAAACAAGGTATTCGATAACTCACCCGAAGACTTTACATCCTGGCGCGCATTCATCATCGAGAGGAGTGCTCGGCGGTCATTTTGATTCATGTTGGGGCCTCCCTGACCTGCAGGCCAAAGAGTATTCACATCGCCATCAAAACGGCCATAGATAACTTCATCGTTGAGTGTCTTTTCAATTATCTCAGTAGCTATGATTTCACCGGTTTTGATGTTTGTCAATTTATACTGAAAAGAAACCACACACGAATTAGAATTGTAATACTCGGTATAGCTGCAAGGTCGGTACATGGTCTGCATGTAATACTTGCCATCCGTTTTATTGAGTATGCGCTCCTGATAAGTGGTGTAGCCATCGCGCTGTTTGCTTCTAAGAGTTCCTTTCTTTTCAGAATAATTGAGTACGGTTCCGGTCAGAATAGCTTTTGCTCCGACCAACTCTCCCACCGCTACCGCGGTGTTCTCGTCTATAATTCCGGTCATTTGCAAATGTTGCTCGTTGATGATGTTCTGCAAATTCTCCCGATCTACGACGTTTATGAACGGATCCTTACTGGAAGTCAAAGCATCGAGCGTGTAGGCAGCAATCTTTGCCTCCATTCCTGGAGTGCCGCTTGCATTCTTGAAATCGACAAGTGCTATAGTGAACCGACCCTTTTCGAGACATTCCCTTCTTAATGCTGAGACATCCTTGTAAGTACTCTTTCTGCTAATGACTTTTTCGAAATTCTCGTATGCTTCGCGGTAATGCTCCAAAGACATAGTCAATTTACCCTGCTGATAAAGCGGTTCCAGGTATGCAACATCACCTAAATCACCGGCATCTTTATACCCGGGATCAAGTTGTTTAATCTCGGCAAACCTTTTCTCTGCCTCCGTAAATTTTTTCTCTTCTAAAAGCGTATTTCCTTCGTCGTAAAGATTCTTCAGGTAGGTATTCTTGCTTTGCTGATAATCTTGCTCGTAGAAATCAGCCAATAAAAGCGATACTCCAACGCTTTGAATACGATCACGATAATTACGTGCTACATGAAATGCATATACCGCTGATTTGTAATCGCCGAAGTTTCTCTGTTTAGCAAAATCATTTAGCAAATTATTCAACACCAACTGACCGGTACGTTTCATACCTATTTGCGCATCCACGTTGGTTCGACTTCGCTGCAATGCTATATAATAGCTCTCGGCGGCCTCGTTTACCAACCCACCCTGTTCCTGTTTCACTCCTGTTTTATAGTAATGCTTACTATTATGACAGGACGTCATTAAAACCGAAACACACGCGAGTAAAAGGCAAATACTCTTCATACGCTTTGAATGAAAATACCAAAGGATTACTTAGACTCCAGATATTGATTCAAATCCTCGATGCTTGATTCGAAAGTGAAAGCGGAATTAACCTCATAGTAATCACCTTGATTGTAACAAAAATCATAGGCATACTTCGCGTACTGAAGTTTAGTTTCCTCGAAGCTGAAGAGGCCCATGACTTCTGCTATTTGAGAGGCAGTCATGCAATTAGCCTTGGTTACTTGTTTAGCTACGGTCATTTTTGAATCTTCAAAACTATTGGATGAGATATTCTCCTTGGCTTTTGAGAAAGAAGCCGGTGCCATCGAGCTTGCACAACGTCCAACAGGCTGAGCAGGGGCAGGAGCTGGTGCAGGTTTAGCGACTGGGCGTGGAGCTGGCTTAGGTGCTGGTGTTGGTTCTTGCTGAGTAGTAGTCGTTGTAGTAGTAGTTGTCACCGTGGTTTGGTGAGTCTCTTCAACATCCATTTGCATGTCCATGCTCTCAGCAAGATCCGATGCATTGATGCTGATACCCATATTGACGCCGTCTACATTCATTCCAATCGAAACGTTACCACCGGTTGAAGAAGCAGGTTTAGCCGGCTGAGCTTTTGTAGTAGTTGTGGTAGTTTGAGTGACAGTCGTTTTAGCCGCAGGCTGCTCTTGTATTGATATTGTTTGATTGATTTGAACGTCATCGGTTTGCTGTTCTGAATCATCGACCTCGGCAAATGACTTAACTTCAGAGTGACTTTGTGGTGCTTCACCACCGCCTGCGCCTTCGGTTTGACCATAATATCTAAGCACAAACTCTCCTTTCTTATTTCTTTTGATGATATACGTAACTTCTGAACCAAGTTGAACTGCAAAATTTCCCTCAGCAAAATCCTTGAGCGTTGGATCTTCAAAATCAACACGTGCTTGATAAAACTCTGATGTCAAACCTTGAATTTTCACATTGGGTTGCGGTGTAGTGTTTTTCTTCTCTCCATTGAGATAAATAGTGAAATTTTCGCCTGCTTCAGAGAATACAACCGCTGAAGCTTGAGAGAACAATTGAGCACTAAAGAATGAGGCTAGCAGAAGTGTAAAAAAGAATTTCATAATTTGAATTTTTTGAAAGGATATTTGATTTTCGCGCTAGGCGAAGGTTGTGCCAAAAATACGTAATCGTCTCTTAGTTACTAATGAAAAGACCGCTATTTTTGACGCATTCTCGTTATGAAAAACATACTCATTATTGGTGCAGGCCGCAGCAGTGGCAATCTCATCAACTATCTCCTCAAACATGCAAGTCAATACGATTGGCATATTCGGGTTGGCGACATGGATGTTTCATTTGCCAAAAGCAAAATAGGGTCAACATCTTTTGCCACAGCCTTCGAGCTCGATGCATCGAATGATGAGCAACGTCGAGGCGAAATTGAGAAAGCAGACCTGGTAATCTCCATGTTGCCTGCTTCCATGCACATGAAAGTAGCCCATGATTGTCTTCACTTCGGGAAAAACGTCATAACTCCTAGTTATATTCCTGATGAGATGTGGAATCTTGAGGAATCTGCCAAGAAGAAAGGAATCGTCATTTTGAACGAGATGGGCGTTGACCCAGGCATAGATCACATGTCGGCCATGAAAATTATTCATCGCCTGAAAGCTGAAGGCGCTGAACTAACTTCATTCGAATCATTTACGGGTGGACTAATCGCGCCGGAGAGCGATACCAATCCGTGGCACTATAAAATCACATGGAATCCGCGAAATGTAGTTCTCGCCGGATATGGCGGAACGGCACGTTTTAAAGAAAACGGAACAATTAAATTCATTCCCTACCACCGACTATTCGAGCGACTCACTTACGTTGATTTAGGTGCCGATGGAACATTCACAGGTTATGGCAACCGCGACTCTTTGAAATACCTCAAGCTTTATGAGTTAGAAGATATACCGACTCTTATTAGAGGCACACTACGAGGAGCCGACTTCTGTGAAGCATGGAATGTGCTGGTGCAATTAGGGCTAACCGATGATTCTTTTGTGTTGGACTTCCCGACCGATATGACGTGGGAATCGCTCACCTCCTCTTTTCTTCCCTCTGGCGATGGCGACGTTCAAAAACGACTAAAGAACTATTTGGATGTTTCCACTAAGAGCATGGAAATGCTTCAATGGCTTGGGATTTTCGAAAACAATCCGATAGGAATTTCATCGGGAAGCCCAGCCCAAGTCTTGCAGAGACTTGTCGAGCAGCGGTGGGTGCTGGAAGAAAACGATAAGGATATGATTGTCATGTGGCATCGTTTCAAATACAAGAAGAATGGAACCAACGCTGAAATACAATCTAAACTGATAACCTATGGCGACGACCCAATCCATACAGCCATGTCCAAAACAGTTGGACTGCCTATCGCTATCGCAGCAAAACATATACTACTTGGCAACTGGAAATTGAGTGGTGTCCAATTGCCTACAAATCCGTCCATTTACGAACCTGTCTTAGCAGAGCTTGCAACTATGGGCGTAGACTTTTCAGAAACAGAAACGCTTCTTTAACCATGCGTCTCATTAGCATAATAACTTTCGCATTGACTCTGTGTTATGCTCATGGAAACTCACAAACTTCAAACTGTCCGCGTCTTCCGGATAAATACGAATGGAAAACAGCACGCGATTATAAGCGCGATGAAGAGCTTGTACTCAGGACACTTCAATGGCTCAATAAAACCCCATTAAACGAGCAATTATTGACACGCAGCAATGCAAATTTGTTTGTCATGGAGTGGATTTGCGGCAGCCCTTCCGTCAATATTTCCATAGAAACATCAGCCCTTCCATTTTATGAGCTGTATCCAGATTTGATTTTTCCCTACATCCATGGTATAGCGCAATGCAGACTCACAAAAAACGCGGGATGCAATGAACAGAAAGCAATAATCAATGGTTTTAATACTGTAGCATTCATGATTCGCAGCGATGAGACTTTGAAAAAATCCAAGCCGCTTCAACCACTTATTAAGGCATATAAAAAAGGGAAGATGGAGGAATATGTTGCGTCGCTCATGAATAAAAACTCAGACAAGTGAAAAAATTCGACATACCGGAACACTATCGTTCTGCCATCATCGGTGAAATCAAAAATCGTCGAAAAAACAACGACCCACGTAAACAAGACTTTTCTGCGGGTGAATTGAATCTTGGGAATATTACGTTCATTTTCCCGCGACACTTTGGGTTTTGCTACGGTGTTGAGAATGCCATTGAGCGTTCCTATAAAGCCATACGAGAGAATCCGGGCAAGCGTCTTTTTCTGCTAAGCCAGATGATTCATAACCCTGCGGTAAATGAGGATTTGGAGGGGCACGGGTTGAAGTTCATTCTGGATACCGAAGGACGTCAATTGCATCCTTGGGAAGATATTCAGGCAGATGATGTTGTTATCATCCCCGCCTTTGGAACCACAATTGAAACAGAGCAACTACTCGAAGCGAAAGGAGTGCAATTGGCTCGATACAACACCACCTGTCCCTTCGTCGAAAAAGTATGGAAGCGCTCAGCTGAAATCGGTCAGAACGGGTTTACGATTATCATACATGGCAAATACAAGCATGAAGAAACGCGTGCTACTTTTTCACACAGCTACCAGAACGCGCCTTCCATCATTGTTCGTGATCTCGCGGAAGCTGAGTTAATTGGTAGTTTTATGCTCGGGAAAATTACAGGCGAAAGTTTGCTCGAACACTTCGGCTCGAAAGTATCCGAAGGTTTTAATCCGGAGCGCGATCTTCAACGAGTTGGAGTAGTAAATCAAACTACCATGCTCGCTTCGGAGACACAAGAAATTGCCGATTATTTCAAAGAGATAATGGTGAAGAAACACGGCGT
>JBILCQ010000110.1:0-7170 GCA_044353065.1 Flavobacteriales bacterium
GAACATCTACTACCGTTATCAGAATGGTCTGGGAGCTGCCGATGCTGAATCAGTGCCAATGGCTTGTGCCAGCATGTTTATGGGAATGCCCTATCGCTTTTTAGACTTTGGAAATACAGCTGTGGTGCTCGATCCGGTTTGTTTTGGCGAATGTGCAAACTGCATCAATACGAACCCAACAATCGATGTCACTTTTCAGGTGAATATGGCTGAGCAAACGGTAAGCGCTGATGGTGTCCACATAGCAGGTAACTTTCAGGGATGGGACCCCGCTTCATCAATCATGTCGGACACAGATGGCGATGGTATTTATTCATTAACCGTTCAGGTGGATGCGAATTCAAACTTGTCCTACAAGTTCATCAATGGGAATGCATGGAGTGCTGCTGAAGTGGTGCCTTCTGCCTGCGGTTTGCCGGATGGTCTCGGTGGAGTAAATCGCATCGTCGAAACAGGAGCCATCGATGTGATTGTTTCGCCGGTTTGTTTTGGGGCATGCGAAAATTGTGCTGCAGCCCCGGTTATGGCCGATGTGTTATTCCTGGTCAATATGTCCAATGAAGTTGTAAGCCCATTAGGTGTTCACCTGGTAGGCGAAATTCAAGGTTGGTCGGCCGGCACAACGCCGATGACTGATTCGGATGCGGACGGTATCTACGAAGTAACGCTTTCGGCCGAAGTAGGAAGTACTGTGGAATTTCGTTTCTTGAACGGAAACGACTGGCCCGATTCGGAAACTGTCCCTGCTGAATGCGGAGCTGATAACGGCATTGGTCAATTCAATCGCTTCTATTTAGTAGGAGAGGTCGGTAATGTGTATGGTCCGGTTTGTTTTTCTGAATGTGCCAATTGTCAGCCTGTTGTCGTTCCCGACACGGTTGATGTGACTTTTCGTTTGAATATGGCCAATGAAACGATTAGCGCAGATGGAGTTTTCATTGCCGGTAGTTTTCAAAACTGGACACCGGGCACTAGCCAGATGACCGATACGGATGGTGATGGTGTCTATGAGTATACAGCATCCATTCCCGCTAACTCGGAAGTGACGTATAAGTTCCTCAATGGTAATGTGTGGGGTGCTCCGGAAGAAAATGTTCCTGCAGATTGTGGATCAGATAACGGCCTTGGTGGATTCAATCGAATCCTACAACTGGGTAGTGTTGATACGACCCTCGGTGTTGTTTGCTTTGGTGAATGTATTGATTGTTTGCCACAAACGTTTGTGGTTGTTACACTGCAGGTCGATATGTCGAATCAAGTTGTGACGAATGATGAAGTTTACGTTGCCGGAAGTTTCAACAACTGGAGCGCTACCGAATCGCTGATGATTCCGCTCGGAAGTGGTATTTATCAGTTGCCGATAGTCGTAAATGCAGGCGAGGAAGTGTCATATAAATTTATTAATGGCACCACCTGGGAGTCGGTGCCGGCAGATTGCGGAGCTCCTGATGGATTTGGTGGCTTCAATCGTTCTTTCACTGCTCCTGCTACCAATGAAGAGTTTGCTCCTGTTTGTTTCAATGAATGCGCGGCTTGTGTGGTAGAGCCCACCATCATGCTGACATTTACAGTAAACATGACTGATGTAGTGCTAAATCCTATGGGTGTGTTTGTGGCGGGAAGCTTCAACAATTTCTCTCCAACTGCTACCATGATGGAGTCGGTGGCTCCGGGTCTCTATACCGCAACAGTTGAGGTATTGCAAAATGAACAAATCGTATATAAGTTTCTGAATGGTCCCGATTTCAGCGGAGTTGAAACAGTGCCATTTGAGTGCGGAGTTGATGATGGTTTTGGCGGTTACAACCGAACGATTACAACGAACGCATCCGATATAACATTACCGACGGTATGTTTTTCAAGTTGTTCGAATTGTGTATTGTCAGTTGGTGAACTACATTCAAATGGTGTGAGCATCTATCCAAACCCTGCTCGCGAGTTCGTTAATATCGTTGCTCAGGAAGGCATTCAAAGTATCGAGATTTTTGATGCACACGGCAAACTGGTTTACACGCAAACAAATACAGGTTTTGTACATTCCATTGAAACGTCTTCTTTCGCAAAAGGCATGTATCACATGCTCCTCAATGGCACAGTATCGAAGCGATTTGTTATCGAGTAAGAATTTAAGAAATAAAAAAAAAGAGCCCCGTCATGGGGCTTTTTTTATGGGAAGTAGTTTTTTATTTCGCCCAGCATTTCTGCGTGTATCAATCCATTCGTGCATACGAGGTCTTCTCCGAAAATGAAGTTGTCACCGCCTTTGAATTCAGTTACTATTCCACCGGCTTCCTGAACAATGATTGATCCTGCTGCAACATCCCATGGGTTGAGTCCGTACTCATAGAATCCTTCCAATCGCCCGCAGGCCGTCCATGCCATGTCGAGTGCTGCGCTGCCGAGGCGACGCAATCCTCTGGTGCCTCGAATGAGCTTGCGAAAAAGTTGAATGTATTCTTCCTCACGCCCGAAATCGTCGTAGGGAAATCCGGTAGCCAGCAGTGATTTTTGCAGGGATGCAATGGAAGAAACGTGAATGCTCTCTCCGTTTAGCATTGCACCACCACCTGCATAGGCACTGAAGCATTCTTGTGTGTTAGGATCATAGATTACTCCGAGAATGGGTTTGATGCCGTCGCAGAGACCAATGCTGGTGCACCAAACAGGCATGCCGTGCACAAAGTTGGTGGTGCCATCGAGTGGATCAATGACCCAATTGAGACCCGAAGCGTTTCGTTCACCCGTTCCTTCTTCCGCCACAAATCCGGCTTCGGGAAGCAATTCTCGCAGCCCTTCTACAAACCTTCGCTCGCTTTCTTTGTCGACATACGTTACAAGATTGTTCTCGCTTTTTATTTCAGCAACATGCTCATGAACGGCCGTTTGCTCTTTCATCCAATTGCCAATCGATTTGCTGAGGTCGATGGTGTCGATGGTGAGTTGCTTCAAGTTGATTTCCATGGTGCAAACTTAGGGCAGGCACCAATGCGGTCGTGATAATCGGTTAGTTTGCCTTTAAACCCAGACGCTCTGCTTCGGCCAGCATGAATGCATAGGCCTCGTCGTAGTCGTTGCGAATGATACCATCGAGAATGGCGTCCTTGATGGCGGTTTTGATGATACCAATTTCCCTTCCCGGAGTTAGATTGAAAATACGCATGATATCCTCTCCGGTAATAGGAGGTTGAAAATTTCGGATGCGATCTTTTTCCTCCAGTTCCACCAGCTTTTGCACAACAATTTCATAGTTGGCCAGGTAGCGCTGCACCTTCGATTCGTTTTTTGAAGTGATATCGGCGCGGCAGAGTTTCATCAATTCATCGATATCGTCGCCTGCTTCGAATAGTAATCTGCGAATAGCGCTATCAGAAATTTCCTCCTTGGTTAATGCAATCGGGCGCAGATGAAGAAGAACCATTTTCTGCACAAATTTCATGGAGTGATCGAGAGGCAGTTTTAATCGTGCAAAAATTTTGGGAACCATCCGTGCCCCTAAATCTTCATGGCCATGAAAGGTCCAGCCGGCGCCTTCTTCGAAACGTTTTGTCGGCGGTTTAGCAATGTCGTGCATAATCGCCGACCATCGCAGCCATAGGTTGTCCGAAGTCTCGCACACATTGTCGAGCACTTGCAGCGTATGGTAGAAATTGTCTTTGTGCGCGATGCCGTTTCGTTTTTCTATTCCGTGAAGGCGCACCATTTCAGGGAAGAAACGGTGAAGTAGACCTGTATCGAAAAGTATTTTGAAACCAATCGATGGCTTGGTGCACAGAATGATTTTATTCAGCTCGGTGGTTATTCGTTCCATCGAGACAATCTTGATGCGATCTGCGTTTCGCTTTATTGCGTCGAACGATGCTTGCTCAATTCTGAAATGAAGTTGATTGGCAAAGCGCACAGCACGCATCATGCGCAATGGATCATCGCTGAAGGTGATGTCAGCATCAAGAGGGGTGCGTAGTATTTTCTGTTCGATATCTTGAAGGCCTCCAAACGGGTCGATGACTTCACCGAAATTCTCTTTTTGCAGCGAAATAGCCATTGCATTGATGGTGAAGTCGCGACGGTTTTGATCGTCTTGCAAGCTTCCTTGTTCTACTTGCGGGTTGCGTGAATCGCTCGAGTAGGATTCTTTGCGAGCGTTCACGAATTCCAAATCCCATTCACCAAAACGAAAATGCGCTGTGCCGTAGGTTTTAAAGATGTCAATTTTTTTAATGCCAAGAGCTTTAGCTGCATTGCGCGCAAGCTCAACACCATGTTTGTCTGAAACAAAGTCAATGTCGGTGCAGGGCCTGCCCAGAATTTGATCGCGTACAAAACCACCAATTACATAGACGTTCACGCCAAGCTTCTCTGCTTCCGATTGTATCACGCTAAAGAAGCGATGGTGTATGGCGGCCGATAAATTCATGAGGGGCAAATATCGTAAACAGCATTGTCTTGCTCTTTCTTCGAAGCACAAGTATTTGTATTGAAGTAAAAATGAAAAACCACAAACTATCGAGTTGTCGGCTGAATGACAACCTTGAACACTTCGGTTCCTGAAACGAGGAAATAGACTCCCGCGTTGAGATGACCGCATGGTACTTTCCCTTTCGAAAGCTCCTTCATTACGATCATTCCTTGGGCATCATAGAGTTCGGCCGTTTCCGTTTTGGTCCAGTAGAATTCGGTTGATGCCGGGCATGGATAAACGCTATTGCTTTCGCTCATGAGCACATATACATTGCTGCTTGCATTGGTAGCGCCCGGTGTTCCCGGAGTAAAGGAAGCCTGGCTGCCACCATCGGGAATTAATGCCCAGGTTTCGTTGCCTATCGGTGAAAAACCGGACGCAACATCCACGACTCTTGGCTTGCCTTCCTCCAAGCGATATAACATCAATTGTTCATTCGGACCCAATTTGAAATTGGCGTGATTTCTTCCTTGTTCCATGTCGTCGTCGAGCCAGAAAAGCATGTAGCCATTTGCAGGCAGCAACGTATCGGGTAGCTTCCATCGATTCCAATTTGATGCATCATCGGTGAGGTAGCAATTGGAAAGTGTAATTGCATTGCCGGTGGTGTTGTATAATTCCACCCAATCATTGAATTCCCCGTAATTGTCGGCATTGAGCGTTTGATTGTTTGCGCATGCCTCATTGATTTTCACACCGAGTGTTGATTTTGTCATCCAATGAAAATCAGGAATGCAGGGAAAATTTGAAGTCCCATTAACCACAGATTTGTAAAACAGCTTGTCTGTGATTGGATTGAAGGGAGGTCCTTCAAAAGTATAGGCATCTGCGGCCTCACCGTAAGTCATGTCATTATTGATGTAGGAACTCCCATCCCACGAATAGCTCGCTTGCACTGTGTTTATAGGTCCACTGATACGGGCTTCCAAACTCACGGCATTGGTGTCGATGCGCTGGGTGATGTAGTTGAAGTCAATGGTTTGGAGTGAGTAGGACTCCAGCTGGTTCAATGCATTGACTCGGCGCTGTTCAACGAATGGCAATATGCCATAGGGAATATGATTGCAGCAGCCATCATAAGGCGCGTTTAAGAACGATGATTGATTGAAGCCAAAGTCAAGCGGATAGTAAGGGTCTTCCTGCACGTGAGGCAAGATGAGGTTTTGCCAATGCTCTACTTGGGCCGACAACGAATCGGGATGGAAATACGTTGCGCATAAGTCGTCGATGTGCTTGTTGAACAAGTTTCGATAGGCCGTGTTCTGGAGCAGTCGTGTATAGAGGGGTCTGTCTTGTCCTTGCGGTGACCACGAGTAAATAGAACGCTGTGACCAATCAACCCCCACCCAATCGATGCCTAGCGTATTGTCCAAATCGTAGGGTATGAAGTGAATCCTATCGGTCAGTTGATCGTGATAGAGATAGAAATTATTCTTGTTGAAAATGTATCCATCCCAGTTTCCCAAGAGAATGTCGATAGCTGCAATTTTCAAATACTCCGAAACATGAAACTTTGCGGAAAGTGAGCACGCAAGGTTGGAAGGAGGAGTGTTGTTTAGAGTCGATATAAATGAAGCAAGATCGGTGTAATCGTCGAGGTAGTCATTCGTGCTTAACTCATAATGTCGCGTACCCCAATACGCGAATTTGTAGTCATTTGGATTGTTACTGATGTAATCGAGATCAGCCGGATAGGTGCATTTGTAGAGGTTTCCATCGCCCTGGCCATCGAAATATAATGATGCCATCTTTTCGTCGATATGTTCGACGTTGATGTACAGCCCGCGGTATTCATTGTTGATGTAGAGTCTAGTGTAAGATGTTCGCGCTGCCGCAACGCCTGCTTTCCGAAATAAGTCGTGCGCTAGCTTGGTACGCATGAGCGATGGGTCATTCACCGTGCCGAGCAAGTTGATTTTTTCCAGGTCTTGCCAGTCGGCCCCGGCATTAAACGTATTGAATGAAATCTTGAATGATTTTTTCGCAGCGTTCAAGCTGGTGTTTCCGCGCAAGCGAAAGCCGATGTTTGAAACTGTATCTGTTAGAGAGCTGCTTTCGAAAATAAACGTAGCCGGAAACTCGTGCTCGTTCTCGAGCGTCGCAATCATCAGATTGAAACTATCGGGATGGATGGTTATACGGATCGTGGTGACTTCATCTTGCGGAAATGCTATTCCGTATTCCGGCATTTGCTGAGCGAAGCTGCGCAATGAAGCAAGCACAATGAGCAAAAAAACAAACGACTTTGAGTCTCGCTTCAATACGTTCATTGGCGTTTGTATTTGTAGAGTTGCGCCGGCTTATGGAGCACTCCTTTTTGTTTTTCTTCCAATGCTGTGAGGTGATCGCCTTTTAGAATGTTCTTTCGGAAATTTCGTTTGTCGAGTTTTTTATCCAGAATGATTTCATGCAGGTGCTGCAATTCAGACAAAGTGAATTTTTCCGGCAGTAATTCGAAACCGATGTTGTCGGCCACCAATTCATGACGGAGAATTTCCAAGGCACTATCTACGATATCGTTGTGGTCGAAAGCAAGTTCCGGAATATTATATACATCGACCCACTTGGTTTTTCCGGCAAAGCTGGAGGCCTTGGGTTCGAACTCATCCATTTTCACAAGAGAGTAATAACCTACGGTAACCACTCTTCTTTCCGGATGAGCGCGAAATAATCGAAGCCATTCCTGGTCTTTCAAATCCTTCACTCGCTTG
>JBILCQ010000183.1:0-4685 GCA_044353065.1 Flavobacteriales bacterium
CATGATTCAAATGGACAACATGTTCTTCGGTGCGGTAATTCTAACTCCCTACTTTACATTTAAATCGGCATCCAAAGAACACAAGAAAGCAGAGAAAGTAATTGCAGACTCGCAGTTTTTCGCTCACAACTCTGCAGCCGCAATGATGTATTACATCAAAGACAACACAATCTTAAGCACTTACAAGAGATTCTATATGTTGGGTTGGCCGTTTGCTTCGCTCAACATGGATGATTATAAGGCAATGATTTCAGGCGACAACAGCGGTAAAACCATTACCGGTGGTAAGTCTCAGGAAAACCCGGCCCACCCGCTTGAGTTCATAAGCGCTTTCTCAGCAAGACACTTCTTGCTTTCAACAACGAAGGAATGGTTCAAGGAAACGTATTCAACAGAAGTCAAATTCAAAGCAATTGAATACGAACCTGTCAATGGTGAAAAGGTTGCTTTCTTGCATTTCGATGATCTGATTGAAGGGAACTATTCAATTGACGGAGCAAAAGAATCATCTGGTGATTCCGGAAAAGCAAAGCAGCAAGGTAAACTCGAAGATGTAATCAGCTGGAACTTTACGGGACTCTACTATTTGAGTTTGCTGATTCAGCAGGTTTACAAAGGAAGCATTGCTAATCTGCTTTCCAACTTGAAACGCTACAATTATGATTATCAGTTTACCGATGAGCAGATTGAAGCAATGAACCGCTTTGCGCAGTATTTCACATACGTCAAGGGCGAAAGCAATGTCAAGCCTGGTTGGGTTCCTCAAATGTGGTATAGCATGAACCGTCCTTCAAAGGGCGAGTTTTTGGGTTTCCCATCCGAAACAATGTCAATTATTGAATCGGGTGGTGACGTCAAGCGCTCATTGCTTCTTTGGAAGAATGCAAAGGGGAAATCACTAACACAGGAAGCAGATAAGCTTCTTTCTACATGGTTTAAAGTGAATAAGCCGATCAAAGGGGGCAAGAAAGAGGACTTCTATGCTCATTTTAAAAACACAGTTACCAAACTTCAAGCGTCAGCTATTAAAGCAAACTAAATCTTCCAATCACCATGAAAGCTACATCAAATCAAGAAGATTCTAAAAAGCAAAGACCTCGTTTTGCCCTGCTTTCCAAGAATGGGAAGTTGGCCGATAATCAGCTTAAAGAGAAGGGAGGTTGGAACACAGTTAATCAAATAACTGCGTTTGTAGAAGGGCTCGAATTGCCTTCAGTAGATACCGATTCGTCAGGTATATATTCTATCATTACCTCTGTGCCTTCACCTTGGGCGAGGGCATACATGATGAACAATGCCTTGAGACTCACGTACGTTCCTATGCATCAAAAGGACAAAGTGAAGGGCATGGATACCTTATACTCAGCTATGCAGGATGAGTACAAAGGATTGCTTGCCGCTATGGCGCTCTACAATAACAACATTGAAGTTCAAAAGGTAACGCTGGAATACTCAGAGTCACTGGAGGAAGATCAGAAACGCAATGCGCTGGCTGTAGTGGACAATATCTACGAAGTAAGCGGTGCGTTCGGTAATATGCTATTCGAAGATCGACCCTATTGGGCTGATCCGCGTTTAAAACTCAAGGAATATGGTGCACCCTATTTCCAGCTCATTACGTTTGATGGGGTGATCATTGGCGCTACTTCGCCTTTTAGCTTAGTCTATCCGGCAGCCAAATACGACCTTAGTGATAGGGCGCTTCCATTCTATAAAAATGGTCGCTTCGTAAATCCACTCACCGAGCTTGCTCCGAAACAATTGGAAAAGCTGTTTCACTATGCGAGTTATGTGAAGTCAAAGATTGAAGATTTCGCCGGAGAGTTCAAAAACAAGAAGGTGGAAACAATCATGGTTCTTGAATTCTTCCGTGAATGGATTCAGGAAATCAAGCAGTATATCTTGGATACGTTCCCTGATTATACGCTGCGTGAGCGCGGTATTTTGGACTTCACGGATAAATTCGAAAAGCCATTCGACCGTATTTTTAATATCGATACCAAGATTTACCGCACCAAAACGGGTAAATATCTCTTGGATAAAACGGAAGATTGCGAAGAGTTTAACCCGGATGTATTGTTGTTGCCTAGCGATAAATCCATGCTCGTCAAGCTGGATAAGCAAAACGGCTTTAATCCGAATCTTTCAACCGTGCTCCAGGCAACAATTGCGGGTGATGAAAAGAAGGAACAGCGCGAGTATTTCACATTACCGCTTTCACCGCGAGGACTTACCGAGTTCTACAATTGCCTCGATGAATTGCTCAGTACCAATGTGCCGGGTAAATTGCTGATGGGAGAATACAACCAGGAGAGAAACACCATCACAGTTACGTTGGAGCTGGAGATAAGTGGTATCCTTACACCATTCTCCAAAACCTATAATGTTTACCAGTCGGAAACCGGACTACAGTCAAATGTGGTGTTATGGCCGAACTTTATCTCGCCAAAGTGGAATAGATACTTCTTGTACTCTGATTTGTTGCACAATGATGAGAAACTAAAGGCATTGCCCATTATCGCAAATCCGGATAATCTCAATGACTTGCTATACGCGAGCGGCAGCGACAACACTCTTTTCTACATCAAGGACGAAAAAGGTGCACACCAAACAGATGGTGTGAGCGCTTCTCTGAAAGTTTTCTTCGATCGCGAGAAGGTAAAGCAACGGAATCTGCGTTATGAAATCTATGAGTCAACAGTTCCATTCAAAGGGATAGAGCTCCGCATCAATAGCGGATCGGCCGAAGACTTCACTGCCGGGTATATTCTGATTGATATAAGCAAGTACGACGAACACAATGGAATTATTGATCACACGCACGACCGCAGTGATTTGGTGCCCGTTAATGTCGGAATTGACTTTGGAAGTACCAATACATGCATCTCGTATCAGAACACGCGAAGCGGAGAGTATAAGCTTTTGGGAATCAATAATCGTCGCCGATTCATACTGGGTAAAGAATTGAATCACAATTTTGGTGAGTACGCCAAAGCTCATGAGTTATTCTTCTTCCAAAATGACAATCAGTATGGCATTATTCGCTCGGCGCTTTTGTTGAACAACGAATTGCGACTCAACGATCCTATGATCGAAAAGGCAGATGCAATTACCGGTGGTTTCCCGCTTTTCGAGTCAAATCTCGATATCGCGGACGGCGATAGCACCATGCTCAATATCCGTATTCAAGGAGAGACAGAGAAACTTCTTTATGATTTGAAGTGGAAGCGTGAGGATAAATACCTAATGAGCAAAAAGGCCTTTGTCAAAATGCTCTGGTTATATGTCAATGCAGAGTTGTATGACATGAATATGCGCCCTGTATTGCTCAACTGGGCTTATCCTTCATCGATGCCGAAAGATCTTCGACGCACCTACGAATTCGTATATCGTGAAGCGTTGTCAGGGGAAGTGCCTATTGCAGATACTGTGACTCGAGTGGCCAATGTGGAAGGTGAGAAAATGGATAATAACGTAGCTATCACTGAAAGTGAAGCCGTATGCAATTTCGCCCTGACACGTGGTGGTATAAGCTTGAATGATAATACCATCTTTATCGGTTTCGATATTGGAGGTGTTACATCCGACATTTTGTTGTTGGTGAATGATATGACCAACCAGCGAGCTCGATTGGCTAAACAGTCTTCCGTGAAAGTTGCTGCCGATCGAATCTCTAACGCTGTAAGCTTGTCTTCCGATATTCAGCGTGTGCTTCGACATTTCTGCCAGAAGTTCAAGCAGGGCATCGGCGCTATGGATACAATTAATAGCAACAGTTCTCATTTCTTGCTCAATATCTTGTTCGATAAAATGGAGCGTGATCCTCGACTGGAGCAACAACTATACTCTCAGTTTTGGGCACCCGAAATCGAAGAGATTAACCGCAGTCAGACGCGTGGCGTAATGGCCGTGGCAGCGTATGTCACCGGTATGTTGATGTACCATGCAGGTCAGATGGCCCGTTCCTACATCCTCGAAGAGACGCAACGCACCGGCGAAAAGAATAGAAAATACAACATTCGCGCTGCGTATTTCGGCAAAGGAGGAAAGCTCTTCCAGTGGATTCCAAAGGCAATTTCTGATGCTTCTGGTATGAAGTATTACGAGGATTGTTTCATGTCCGGCTTATCCGCTGATTTTGCAAACAACAACGTAGCTTCTTTTGTACTGGAAACAAAACAAGAGTATCTCAAGCTTGAAGTAGCCTACGGACTTTCAGCTCCGCGCAGCATAATCGTCGACGATGTAAGCGAAACTGAAATCGTGGGTGAAGAAGGATACATGTTTGATGGTAAACCTCTCAACTGGAACGATAGGATTCGTCCGGAACATATCTTCGAATTCGGTGAGCGGATGAGTCTCCCTGTTATTACTGATGAAGATCGTGTGTATGACGAAAAGGGTGCTTTTACAGCTTATCCGAATTTCAATCAATTCCTCGATTTGTTCTTCCATTTAATTAAAGACTGGGATTTGTTCGATTATACCGTTCTGCAGCATCAGCGAATCAAGTTTGCAGCTAAGAGTTTGGAGAACTATGTCAAATCTGATGAGGATTGGTTGGCGTCGAGCTCATTGCTCAAGCGTTCACAAATTCCAAGTGATTTCAAATTCAGTTGTTCGCCATTCTTGTACCAGGGAGCTTGCTTCCTTGATGAGGTGTTCATCAAAAAGATATTCATGTC
>JBILCQ010000111.1:0-7153 GCA_044353065.1 Flavobacteriales bacterium
AACCTGTTCCAACGTCCTGAATCGTCCGTCATGCATGTAAGGAGCTGTAAACTGTATATTCCGTAACGATGGTGTTTTAAAGAAGCCATCCCGTATCCGCCCCCTATCATCGACACCCGGCATGCCATCATCTGCATAGTTTACGTCTAGTCCTATATTTTTTGGCGCTGATAAACTTCCATCCAAATTCACTCCACCATGACATTGCGAACATGCGAATTTCATGAAGAAAACATGCTTGCCGAAATTTTCTAATTCGGTGTAGTTGGGGAATGGCTCGTGGTTGACATTGCCGATAGAGCCGCTGCCCAAAACCATCATAACCCCCTCATCATAGCGACTACTCACAGAGGTCACAGACTTGACAAATTGCGCCAACGCCAGTCCAATTTTTCGGGTGGTAACATCTTCACTACCAAAAGCATTTTGAAACAATGGAGCATAATAACTGATGGTTCGAATGCGCTCTTCCATCAACAATGTATCATCTAGCCCCATTTCAACATGATTGGCAATGGGCTGTAACACCATATGATCGAGAATCTCCTCTCGCAAATCCCAAAAAAATCCGCGCTGCGTTCCTGTGTTAACGATTGTCTGTGTATTCCGTGAAGTTAACTCATTCTCAAATCCAACACTCACCGCTTTATTGTCCGCAAACCCGTATTGCTGTTTATGGCAGCTTCCGCATGAAACCCGACTATTCAAGGATAGTTCTTGGTCATAAAAAAGCACACGGCCTAACGTTGCAACATGATTGTTGATGGAAGAGTCTCCGAAGGGTTCAAAAAAAGTGGCTCTTTCAGGCGTTGCATAATCATAAACTTCCAACGGAAGTAAAGGCATCCGTTTTTTAGGGGTGACCTCTTCTGGCCTGCAAGCCGCAAAAATGAACGACAACCCAATAATTAGAATTCCCGGAACTAATAATTGAATCTTCATGGCAAACGTGGGTGTTAAAACCTTGCATTAATAAATAGTGCTGTTGGAGCTTGGAGAATTCGCTTGAGTCCGGAATATTCCCACTTCAAATCAGCAGAATTTAAGTTGCTTACATCTAGGTCCGAAAGCGAATATTTCGTTAACCGCCAAAGCAGCTCTGTTCCGATACTGATGCGGGGCGTGACGTAATATTGCATGTAAATGAAGGGAGACACTCCCCTCTCCGAGTAAAGTAATTCACGACTATTTTCAACTAAATTTCCAGAGATATCAGTAAACCTAGTTTCTATTACAGAACTTCGTCGCGACCAAATAAAGTCCATGCCGACCCTAACCGACCATTTGTCACCTAAGCCAAATTCCCAGCCAGCTCCATAACGATAGTCGGCCCGAACTAACGAAGTATCTACAGCAATTTCACCATTCGCTGGTGTGGGCAATTCCTGGCGTACCATCGATTCATAACCCAATCCAAATCGGATCGCAACTCTCTTTACACCAAGATTTGCAGTGAACATGTATGGATTCCATCGGTCAGCGTCGAGGTCACGATCGGCCATACCTAAATGAATGATCTTAATTGCATTAACCCCCATCTCGAAATAAACTGAATCACTTTGAGATTTAAGAAAGGAGAAATGAGACAACGCCAAGAGCAGAAGCACTAGTTTTTTCATACCAATAGTTTTTCAAGTTCGCACAAATGTAGCAAACAAAAACTCCAAACAACTTAACCTCGACGTTACTTTTTACGGAAGTATAGACGCACCGGTATACCCTCAAAGTGGAAATGCTCGCGCAATTTGTTCTCCAGGTAGCGCGTGTATGGCTCCTTAATATACTGAGGCGTATTACAGAAAAATGCGATGGCCGGTGACTTGGTTGGCAACTGAGTCACGTACTTAATCTTTACGTCCTTACCCTTGTAAATAGGCGGTGGATAGTTCTCGATAAGCGGCAACATGACCTCGTTCAATTTCGCCGTAGGAATTTTCACCTTGCGATTGCGGGCAACATCCATGGCCTTTTCCAACGCTTTCAGAATGCGCTGCTTGGTAACTGTAGATGTATAGTAAATCGGCACATCGGTCATAGGTGCAAGCTTCTGACGAAGTTCAGCCGAATACTGATCGACTGTTTTATGGTCCTTCTCAACCAAATCCCATTTATTGACCAAAATGACAACGCCCTTATTCGCCTCTGTAATTTCCTTGAATATGGAAAGATCTTGGCGAGTAATTCCTTCGGTGGCATCAATAAGCAAGAGACAAACATCACTGTTGCGGATTGCTTTGATAGTGCGTATCGAACTGTAGAACTCAATGTCGTTATCAATCAGCTTGCGCTTACGCAAACCCGCTGTATCTATGAGAATGAGCTCTTGTCCGAAAGCTTTGTATACCGTATTGATTGCGTCGCGCGTTGTACCGGCCACATCGCTCACAATCGCCCGATCCTTTCCTGTCAGTGCATTGATAAGGGAACTCTTGCCTACATTGGGTTTGCCTACGATAGCAATCTTGGGAAGTTCGGCTTCCTCTGTTTCTTCTTCGGATGGAATTTTCGTAGCGATATATTCCATCAAATCGCCCGTGCCATAGCCGTTGTTGGCGCTGATAGGCCAAATCTGATCCCCTAATCCAAGTTCCCAAAATTCATTGATCCAGATTTCCTTGTCGGATGTATCAACCTTGTTGCACAGCAGAACAATTTCTCTTTTCGACTTACGCATCTTTTGCGCAATCATGCGGTCACCGTCGGTAACTCCTTCCTTACCGTCTACAAGGAATAGGACCATGTCGGCTTCTTCAACAGCAAGAGCAACTTGCGAATTGATTTCTTGCTCAAATCCTTCCTCATCCTCATCGGCCAAGCCGCCCGTATCGATTACCACGAAGGACTTCAGTCCCCATTCACCGATGCCATATTTACGATCGCGGGTTACACCTGCCGTAGGATCTACGATGGCGTCATCGGTTCCCGTAAGGCGATTATACAGGGTTGATTTGCCCACATTGGGCCTTCCGACAATAACGACAGTGTAACTCATAACGGCGGCAAAGGTAAGCAATGCTAAGCTCTATCAGAGCTTTGAATCCAAGCTCATCCAACCACCACCATTGTGCACATCTTCAAAACCGTTTGACTTCAATATTGACTTTGCAGAAGCGCTTCGCATACCACTGGCGCAGCAGGTAATCACGGGCTTGTCTTTTTTTATTCTTCCCAGTTGAGAAGAAATAGTTTGGAGGGGAATATTCACAGAACCGCGAATATGCCCGGACTTGTATTCAGCCGGCGTGCGCACATCGATAATCTGCGCTCCGCTTTTTACCAACTCCTGGTAATTCACTTTGGGGGCCAAGCCCAATAATTGCTTAATAGAATCGAACATCTCTTATTGATTTTAAATGGAACCATTTACATCTAGCCAGCTACCGCCATTACTGCAATCAATTCCATGCTGACGAAGGAACATAGTCGCTTGTCCACTTCGATTGCCACTGGCACAGCACAATACAATCGGCTGTTTCATGGCACTGATTTCTGCAACGCGATTTGGAACTTCTTGCAAAGGAATGTTCACGCTTCCGGGAACGTGTCCGCCCATGAACTCTGCCGGGGTGCGAACATCAATAATTGTTGGATTATTCATTATGTGTTGAAGTATTTATCTTTTTCGTTTCGGGCCAACCAACAGCGACTGCGCCCATGATTGCTCCATATAAAGAGCTAATAAAAGGGTTAGAAGAAATCACGCAACCCCCATTTGAGCAACCTACCAAAAGGTAATAGAGATACCCCGCTGTGGCTCCCAACAAAGACGCGAGTAATGTTCTTCTGTATTTCATCAAAACCTGTATCATAATTCGACTTCTCGGTGCAAATATCCTAAACGCAAACGCTGACAACAGCTACCAATGTTACAAAGAGAATCACGACATAAAAACACAATCCTCAACTTAAGAAATCACTTCTTCATAGAAAAAACACCCAATATGATTTATTGTTACTTACTTGCACATTCTTATGCGCATTGCCTTCATCATCAATTCGAATTCTACCAAAGCAAAAAAGGTATTCGGCACGATACGCAATCATATTCAGCATGAATACAAGGCCTTTCACACAACAGAACCGGGCTCCGCAATTGCGATTTCATCCGCATGTATAAAAGATGACTTTACACATTTAGCTGTGCTCGGCGGCGACGGCACGATTAACGAAGTTTTTAATGGAATGATGAGGGCGGATAAAACAGCCGAAGAGCTTCCAATCCTTTGTATTTTGCCTTGTGGAACCGGCAACGATTTAGCGCGGAATTTCTCGCTTACCGCCGACACTCAGTTGTTTCTCCAAAGATTAGATCACGGAGTCACACAGTATTCAGATGGTGGCTCAATCCAATACACCAATGCACTGGGCGTATGCGAACAGCGATTTTTCATCAACGTAATGGATATCGGCTTGGGTGGGCTGATAGCTCAACGAGTGAATCAGTATAGAAGGGGGCTTCTAGCGTTTCTTTCGTATCAACGAAGCATCGTAAGGACGTTGCCCCTTTATGTTAAGCGATTTATGACCATTCGAACTTCATCAATCATTTATTCCGGTCCGGCAATGAGCGTGGTGGTAGCCAACGGAAAGTGGTTTGGGAATGGGCTTGGCATTGCACCTGAGGCAAAATGTGATGACGGACAACTAGATTGTGTCATTCTGGCCAAGGTTAATACATGGGATTATGTCTGGAACCTTCCTGCCATCTTTCGATGCAAGCCGATTAAACATAAACAAGTGCACTACAGCCTGGTAAAGGAGTTGATAGTAGAAGGTGATGCCAATCCAATTGAAATCGACGGAGAGTTTGTTGGCTTTTCACCTGCTCAAATAAAAGTTATACCGCGTACTGTCCGTCTATTGATTGGATGATTGTGTCTTCATGCGAGCAGTCTTGAGATAATTCCCCATAAAGCTCTTACCGGTAAGGCCAAAATCAGCAACTGCTAAAAACACTAGATCCTTATCACCCGTGTTGACCGATTGGTGATTACACCACCTTGGGATGAATGCAAAGTCACCGGGCTTGACCGGGTTTTCAAATTGATCAACCACAACTTTACCTTCTCCTTCGAGGAAAATGAAAACAGTTTCGTGAGCGTGGCGATGCAGCTCGTTCGCCTTTCCGGGAGCCACCCGCACAATGCGTGGGTCAAGGACTTCTAGCGGAAACGGGAGAATCTGAACCGTAAAATCAATGTTCAGTTCATCCACCTTATTCTCATAAAGTCCGGACAAACGCGAATCATGGAGTGATGAGACCAATTCATTGGCGGAGTTGACCGCCGTTAATGACTTCTGTTCATTGATTTTTCCCAGAATAGAACCGACTCTGCCCATCTGCAAATCAGCGAATAGATTATCCGACAGCTTCATAACATTATCAGACCAAGGAGAGGAGAAATCTTGCTGTACAATAGCGTTAATAAACACATCTACTTCATCGCATTGTTGGCTGTTGCCCATCGCATAGAGATATAAACTAGCAACGCCGGCCCGCACAAGCAACGGATTTATAGGCGTATTCTGGTCAATTGCGGCTTGTAAAAGCGAGAGCTCGCCACAGAGTGACTCGTATTCTTTTTCAGAGAATCGCTGTGATACTGCTATTTTTCGAAAGAGATGATTCATCGTGGAAATTTAGTTTAAAAGCAAGTTGAATAGATATCTCGTTAAGCTATTTGCTTGTCATTCGCCAAACACCATCCCAACCTGAACCAAGCGCATGTTCCTTCAGAAGGTTGATACGTGCAATAAACATGACGGCAGCGCTATCATTGAATTTCTCGCTAAGCTCAGAAAATATCGCGGAGGCAGCAATCCAATCCTGTGCCCGATACGCTGCCACTGCCTGATTGAATCGTTGTCTTCTTAATTGCATGTCTGGAGTAAGCTGACCCTGTACCGAAAGTAACTCATAAATTTCAACAGGCTCAGTTTTTCCCTTAACAACAATCCGATCCAGCTCCATTACCTCGACGTGCACATCTGCCATACGCATAGTTTCTTCCGAAACAATAATAGAGGTCCCATATTGTTTATTGGCGGACTCCAATCTAGAAGCCAAATTGACAACATCGCCCATGACCGTGTAACTGCGTGCCGTATCACTTCCGATATTTCCAACAACCACCTCACCAGTGGCTAATCCAATACGAATATTGATCTCCGGTATATCCTTTCGTAAACCCAAAATTTCCGGCAACTCACCTCGGAATTGTTTAAGTGTTTCACGCATGCGTAAGGCAGCCCTGCAGGCAGCTGCAGACTGCTCAGACTCGCTAATAAATGGGGGGCCCCAATACGCCATGATTGCATCACCGATGAATTTATCGATGATTCCACCCTCCGCTTTGATACATTCCGTCATAATAGTGAAATACCTATTCACCATCTTTACCAATCCGGTTGGCGATAGCCGCTCACTAATTCCGGTGAATCCGGCAATATCACAAAACAAGATGGTCATAATTTGCTTTTGACCGCCCAACACTTCTACGCGTCCGGGTAATATTATTTTTTCTACAACGCGTGGATCGATATACGTGCTCATCAAAGCTTGCAGATCTTGTTTCTTCTTCAATTCCTCAATCATTCGGTTCATACTATCCCCCAATTGTCCAATCTCATCCTCGGGCAATCCTTCAATTTTGATTGCCAAATTTCCACTGTGCACATCTTGAGTCGACTTAACCAATTGCTTAATTGGATTAGCCAAACGTTTGGAGAGGAACCAAGCCCCCCAAAGACCAACGACCAATGCCAAGACAGTAACCAACAAGCTACTCCAAAGCACTCTTCTTTCAGCTACACGAGCCCTTTCAACTGCATTTTCTGCAATTTTCGCTGCTACATTTTGAAGTTCAGAGCGCTTCATTTGAAGGTCACTTTGCGCTTTAACATTCACCTGCATTAGCTCAATTGTTTCATGCGCCAACCCCATTTTCGTTTTTTCAAGCACTCTTCGAGCAATCTCGGTTTGTTGATTGAAAACAGCTTCTATGGCCCCGGTAATCTCCCGTGCCAGTGCAAAAAGCGCTTGCTCCTCCGAATCCTCCGGCATTTCTTGGAGTGCTTTTCGCAAACCGCTAATATTCTCATTTACGGATATGGTAAATTTTTCAAAATTCGTCTCCGCTTCGAGAATTGCAAC
>JBILCQ010000112.1:0-6958 GCA_044353065.1 Flavobacteriales bacterium
GACCCAAGGTTTCAGAAAACAATGAAGAGAAGTGATGATGCGGATGATTTGATAGTATCGCGCTATTGGTTTGAGGCAGCGCATTTTCGATTGGTCAATTCTGTTTTCAACGATCTATTGCGTCAGCGCACACTGGAAATCTCCTACTCCGATTTCCAGCCCAACGAACAGCAATTTTATCCGTCGCGATGTCGTTTGACCATCACGAATCCTATGTCGAAACAGATTTTGAATTACGAAATAACTAAAATTTCATCCGGAAAAGCGTATGACTTTCCATTTGAAATCCCCGACGATTACATACGAAGAGATAGTTTATAAACTTAGTCATGGAAAAGCAACTTCAACGATTAAACACACTCTGGCTTTCATTGGCCATGGTGGTGTTTTTTCTGCTTGCGGTGCCTGTTTGGCAAGGAGTAGCGCAATCCAAAAAAGATCTTCAGAAACAGCGCGACGAGATCAATGACAAAATTGAGCAAACCAAAAAGATGATTCGTGATTCTGAACGTCAGCAGAAATCGACCATCCGTCAGGTTCAACTTCTGAACGAGCAATTGGCATTTCGAGAACAGCTTCTCACCAACCTGAACAATGACATTCATACTATCGATGGTGAAATAAAACGCAAGAATCATTACATCGGCGAAATGGAAAGTCAGGTGAAGCAGATGAAGAAGGAGTATGGCCGCATGATCTACAACGCTTTTCGTCAGCGCACGAGCTACGACAAGCTCATGTACATTTTCGCGTCAGCCGATTTTCATCAAGCCTACAAGCGGTTAAAGATGACGCAGCGGTATGCGGAAGCACGTAAAAAGCAGGCGTTCGTGATTCTCGGAAAACAAGAAGAAATCAAATCGAGCGTGGATGATTTGGAGCGCGATAAGACAAACAAGGCGCAGCTTGCAGACGCTAAGGAACAAGAACGAAAAGAAGTGGAGGCCGATAAAGCAGAGCAGCAACAACGCTTGCAGGCATTGAAGAAGGAAGAAACGAAATTGCGCAAGCAGCAGGACAAACAAAAAACTGATCGCGATAAGTTGACAGCGCGTATTCAAGCCGTCATTGCTGAAGAGATTCGAAGGGAGAACGAAAAGAAGATGGCCGAAGAAAAGAAGGCCGCTGCTGCATTGGCCGCAAAGGAAGCCGGGGCGAAGAAGTCGACTACATCATCGGCATCCACTTCATCATCGACTGCAACAAAAAAAACAGCTGCAACGCCGGCTGCAGAGTCAGCAAAAAAAACAACTGCTATTGCACTTGCTCCTGAAACAGTCTTGGTGAATAAAGATTTTGAGAAGAACAAGGGAGCTTTGCCATGGCCTGTGAGCGCAGGAATCATTACCTCTCATTTCGGCAAACATGCGCACCCATCGTTGGCGCAAGTAACAGTCAACAACAATGGTGTTGATTTCACTACCGACAAAAACGCATCGGCTCTTGCTGTATTTAGCGGAAAGGTCACATCTGTCTTCAACATTCCGGGAGCAGGTCAGAATGTGATCGTAACACACGGCTCTTACAAAACGGTTTACTCCGGTTTAGAAACTGTTTCAGTAAACATCGGCGACTCGGTTTCAGCCAAACAAAAGCTGGGCACTGTGATGTACGACGGCGAAGACTACACGCTTCACTTTGAAGTTTGGAAGGTTGGTGCAGAAGCCGGTGCAGCCCAGAATCCGGAGCTATGGATTAAGAAGCGATAATGGCTCACAACCCATTCTGCCCTGCAGCCCGCCGGTATGAATGAAGAGCACGTTGCTTCCTTGTTTGATTTCACCTTGTTCTATTTTTTTCAGAAGACCATATAGCGCCTTACCTGTATAGACTTGATCAAGGGGTAGGTTATATGTTGTCTCAATGTCGGTAATGAACTCAATAAGCTCTTTTGTCCACTTTCCATATCCTCCAAAATGATGTGCTGTTTCGATGGTGAACTGTTCGCGATATTCTTCCGCAAGCTCACGATCCATCAAGAAATATTCGATGTGTTTGATTACTTCGTCGCGCAAAAAATCGCCTCCCTTTAGTGCAGAAAAACCAATGAAATGTAGTTTGCTTTTCGCACTCAGAAGCATGCCTGCGAGTGTAGCTCCGGTGCCGCAAGCACATGCAGCCGTATCGAAGTTATGCAGGTCATCATCCGATAAAATTTCCATACAACCATTTACGCCGTAATAGTTGGAACCGCCTTCGGGTACCAAATGAAATGCACCATACTGATCGTGCAGCCACGCTTTGAATTCTTCTGTAGCACGCTCCTCATAGTCGAGTCTGCTCACGAAATTCAGCTCCATGCCTTGTTCTTTTGCAAACAGCAGCGTGTTGCTGTATGTGGTTGGTTCTTCGCCGCGAATAATTCCGATGGTGCGCAAGCCGGCGATTTTACCTGCAGCCGCTGTGGCATAAATGTGATTGCTCCATGCTCCTCCAAACGTTAGAAGTGTTTTATGCTCCGCGGCCAATGCGCGTTCGATGTTATACTTCAGCTTATACCATTTATTTCCCTGAATATGCGGATGAACAAGATCCAGCCGCTTCACGTGAATACTCATTCCATTCTGCGTGCAAATCGGATGGTTGAGCACTTGGTAGCTCGCCTCGTTTTGAATGTGAGAAGTGATGCTCACGTTAATTTTCAATTAGGAGTGGCCATACAGAGTATCCGTTTTCATCGTGTAAACGCACGCAATACATGCCATTGGGCAAATAGGGCAACACAGCACGAGGCCATTGTTCAAGTGTCAATGTTGCTGCAACTTTTCCATCAATACCCAGAACCTCAGCACTCATTGGGTGAGTGGAGTTATTCGGAAGTTGAATCCAGGTGGAAGCCGGATTTGGTAAAAGAAATCCCTTTCGTTTCGTGGACTCTTTTATTCCAACAGAGGTGCTTAGCGTTACACAATAATCTTCCACTTCACCATACACCAGGTTGCCACATGAAGAGGGCTCGTTGTTGCTGTTGATGGGAGTATATGTCATCGAAACCCGCATTCTAGATGCGCCTTCTGTGATTCCGGACGGCACTGTAAAGGTGCCGTTAACCTGCGTCGTTGTTGGTGACGGATCGAACACCAACTCGTTATCGTCGTTGAAATCACCATCTATGTTGTAGTCAATCCAAACACGAAAATTCTCAGAATAGTTGGTTCCCGTATAGCCCGGCATGCATACAACGGAATATAATTCTTCTATGTAAAGAGTGTCTGTGAGATCGGTTACCAGCACATAGCCCGCATCGCTGGTCGACGTGCGCTCAATATCACCAACCTGCACATAGGCGATGTATTCTGCACTGGAATTTCCACTCGAAGTACAATAGGGAATCAACGCGCAGTCGTCGCAACCCGGCGTAAATCCTTCTGTCGATGGGCCGGCTCCTTGCGGGTTCTCGCATTGCGATTGAATTGTAATGTCGTATTGAGTGCAAGCCGATAATCCGATAAGTGTGATAGAATCTGTTACGCCGGCCTGCCATTGTGTTTCGTTTCCATCCGAATCGACAGTGATAATTTCGTAGCCACTTGCAGCTAACACTTCATTCCACTGCAGAGTGATTGAGTTGGAAGATGAGGCAACAACCTCAATGGATTGTGGCTGTATACAACAACCATCGGTTTGCCATGAAATGGTCTGTGACCATTCGCTCAGTGAGTCATTACACTGAGCCGCAACGCGCACTTCATAATTAGTGCATGCAAGCAAGTTTTCGAGCGTAGTTGTGTTGTTGTCGAATATCTCAACCGATATCCAATCTGCATTCCCGATCGGTCTGTAGTTGAGCTGATAATCCGTTGCTACAATCAAATCATTCCAGCTGATGGAATAATTCAAGGTTCCCGGTAGTTGAGCTACATCTAATCCAAAGGGTGCCATGCAATCGCCATTATCGCAGGCGTTCATCAGAAGTTGCATGCTGCTGTGCACGTTCAATCTTCCGCCGCTTACCATCTCGCCCAACAGTTGAGGTGTTGTATCAACCCCATTGAGCATAAAACCTTTCATTAGCATTGCAGCTTGCGATGGATTATTGCGCGCGTTGGTTGTAAACGCGCTGCAAGGCGTGCTATACAACAAAGCGATTGCTCCGGCTACGCAAGGGCTGGAGAACGAAGTGCCTGTTGTGGTTTGATAGCTCGTGTTATTCGCGAGATAAACTGCATCGCCCGGTGCTGCTAAATCAATGGTTGTGATACCGTATCCTCCGGAAGCCCGCACGTCCATGCTGTTTGTTCTTGCAACCGAAATGAGATAATTGCTCGGACACGCCGTAGGAAGGTCGCCAAAAAGATCGACATTCATATTGTTGTTTGTCGTGGAGGCACAGCTCAATACACCATGCACGCCCAGCGAGTCGTACATAGCGCACCAAATGGGCGCATCGGATGGTTGACCATTGTCGGTGCCCCATGAGCTGTTGGTGGCTACGACATAGGCGCCTTGGGCACCATTCGTTTCATTATAGATTCTGCGCATTTCGAGTGGATAGGCATAACCCGCAATAGCAGCTGCTTCGGTAGAACTTCCTATTTCCACCATCATCATTTTGACATCCCAATTCACGCCGGTAACGCCTGTGTTGTTGTTTCCCTTCGATCCTATCATACTGCAAACGCGTGTGCCGTGGCTGTCGTTGTCCAGCACATCATTCTGTGAGTTGATGTTCCAGCCATGATAATCATCGGTGAAACCATTGGCATCATCGTCAACGCCATTCAGAGGTATCTCATGCTCGTTTACCCAATGGTTGTCGGCAATGTCGGTGGTATTCCATTGCGCCCCACCCAGCTCAACTACACACACTACGATTTCATCACCCAATGGGGTCGTTCCTCCCGTTGTGATATCCCACGCCAACTCGCTGTCGATATCATGATCATTGGCTTGCATGTGATGCCATTGTTGCGAGAAAAAGGGATCATCCGGAATTACTCGCTCGTGAACAATGTGATTGGCTTGAGCCTGCACGACTATGTCACTTCCTTTCAAATAGTACAGCACATCGCGCAAGGCGATCTGCTCTTCATCGAATTCTACAAGCCACAAGTTCATCCGTGAGTAAAGGCAACGCACCGGTTTAACATTGGCTAGTAATCCGAGTTGTGCGTTCATAACATCACAACATGCATCGATGCTCTTACCATCTTTCAACTGAACAATAGTCTCGCCCTGCATGCGCTGTTGCGCTACGAGAGTTCCGGAAAAAATCAGAGATAGAAATAATACTATTCGCATGGTCATAGTACAAAGCTACTGGTATTGGCCCTACGCATGGAGCAAGACTAAATTCTCTGCGTATATTCGCAGCCGAAATTTTGCACCCATAGCTCAGACGGTTAGAGCAACTGACTCATAATCAGTGGGTCCCTGGTTCGATCCCAGGTGGGTGCACAAACACATGAAAAGCCCCGCCAGTGCGGGGTTTTTTGATGGTTTAGATTTTCTCTGTGATGAAGAAAATAGAAAGTTGTACGTTGAAAGTTGCCGGTTACACTTCGCTAACCTTCAACTTTTAACTTTCAACCCACTGCAATCCTCTCCGCGATTTTTCTATCCAACCGCAAGGCTTTATTTCGACTCCAGACTGATTAACTTCACTTCTCGTTCCACCATCACTCCAATGGGCTGAGCAAACGCACCACAACCAAAGTCGCGCATGCGTTGCTCCAGGGATGAAGCAGCGTGCTGTGGCACTGAAATCAATAACCCTCCGCTTGTCTGTGGGTCGCACATCACCAGCAATTGTTGCAATGAAAGTTGCTCGATATTCGATGCATAGTGCGCGTAATTCTTCATGGTCATATCGGGGTAGATATGCGCAGCGACATACGAGTCTAAAAAGGGATATACGGGTAGCGATGAAAAGTTAATGTTGGCTGTTGTGCCGCTTGCTTCGCACATTTCGAGAAGATGTCCTGCTAGTCCAAAACCGGTAACATCGGTCATCGCATGCACTTCAACATGCGCTGCGATTTGTTCTCCGATCTTGTTGAGTGTGCTCATGTATGTAACACAAGTGTCGAGATGTGCCGCATCGATAAGTTGTCCTCGCTTCATCGCGGCAGTAATGATTCCCGCGCCCAGCGGCTTGGTGAGATACAGCATGTCGCCCGGTTGAGCTCCGCCATTGCGCAACAGGTTTTTATGTTCGACACGTCCGTTCACCGATAATCCAAAAATGGGCTCGCTACTTTCGATGCTATGCCCCCCTGCGAGCGGGATGCCTGCCATACGACAAACGAACCGTGCACCTTCCAATACTTGAGCTGCATAGGATGCCGGTATTTTTTCGATGGGCCAACCTAAAATGGCAAGGGCCATCATCGGGCTTCCGCCCATGGCATACACGTCGCTCAATGCATTGGTCGCTGCTATTTTTCCGAAACTGTAAGCATCATCAACCATGGGCATGAAAAAGTCGGTGGTGCTTATCAAGCCCTCTTGTTCGCTCCACGCAAACACGGCGGCATCATCGTGTGTTTCGCTGCCAACGAGCAAGAGAGGATGTTGCGGAAGTTCTTCGGGTGTTTGCAGAATTTCCTTCAAGGTGGCAGGAGCAATCTTACATCCGCATCCGGAGCCCTTGCTGTATTGTGTCAGTTTAATTTCTTCCTGCATATTTCTTAGGATGGTTGCAACAGCAATAACTCATTGACAATTTGAGCCGCTGTATCATTTCGAATGTTCAAGATGCGCTCATATCGCCCTTTGCGCACATTCATGGAATGTTCGTAGTTACGGTCGTAGTATTCCAATAATGGAAGTACCCATCCGAGCACATCGCCTGCTTCCAATGCATCGACACTCGCTTTCACGCGATCGCCGCCCATTCGTTTCGTTATGCTTTTCGTTTTTTCAATGAGTAACTCTTTATCGAATTTCCCATATTCTTCTATTATTCTTAGAGCTCTTGATTGCACGTCACGATCCAACGAAATCAATGCGGCATCGC
>JBILCQ010000113.1:0-6923 GCA_044353065.1 Flavobacteriales bacterium
CCTTCAGCTCCGGGGCGAAATAGCTTAGGTCATTCAGATTGATGCGCGCCTTGGTGAACGTATGTTGCATGGGAACCTTCGTTTCGAAGAAATCGAAATCATCAATCGAATGAACCGTGAAATGCAAATCTCCCTTCACATCGCTGTTGCCGGCAATCAGGTTAACATCGTCCATGCGTACTTCATGATTGGCCAGTGTCAACTCCTGTGAGAACTCTTCGAGTTTGAAACCGCTCACCTCGTTCATCGACAAATGGCTCACGAAAGCGTGGGTGCTATCGCCTTCCATGCGGAAGTCATTTACCTCCAAATTAATTTGACTTAACTTGAGGTGATTCCAGTCTACTCCGAACGTAGTGTCGAGATCGCGGTGCTCGTTGATGTAATTGAACCTTCCGTTTTGCAGGTGCAAATGGTTGAGCGCAATGAAGGTTTCTGTCTGAGAAGTGTCACTGCTGTCGAAATATTCCACCAGGAAATAATAGTTGAGAAGACTGTCTTGCCGGTGCCTGACCAAATTGAAATAGGGGGAGTACAAATGCAGATTGTTCACCACTAATTTGCCACTTACATCGTCGTAGGAGTAGTTGTCTGCATCGAGCGATTCCACATAAATCAGTGAGTCTCCGCGTTGGTCTTCGATGTAGATATCAGTAGCGTGAAGCTTCGCCCAAATGTCGATGCTGACTGTGCCAATGGAAACTTTGGTGTTCCATTCCTCCGACAAATATTCGCTGAGTCGATGCGCAAGCCACGTTTGCACAGCAGGCATCTGCAGTGCAAAATAGCCGCTGAACATCAGAGTCACCAGGGCAACAAAGATGTATTGGGCTATGCGTATTCTCTTGCGTCGTTTCGACATGTACAACCGCGTAAAATAAGGTTGTCGCGGTTTTGCAAATTAACGTTGCAGTGGAGATATTAACAGCAGATTTTGATTTCTTGGCAAGCGTCAATCGTCAGTGTCCAGCTCCAGATCGCTCAGTTCGATTTCAATAGAGCGCGTGCTGATGAACAACTCCCACAGCGACAGAATCAATGAAATAGCGAACAGAACTAAGGATGCTCCGAAAAGAAATTGCGACGTCTCTAATTTTCCAAGTGTGATTGCATACATGCAAACGATAGCGATGATAAAGCTGCTCACTCCGAGAATCTGCATATTGCGAATAATCCGCATGCGTATTCGCAGGTTTTTGATTTGCGCGTGAATCAGCGGCTTCTTCGACTCATCGAGATTGTGGTAACGGTCGTGCAGGTTGCGCACTACACTGGCCAGTGCGAGAAAACGATTGGTATACGCAAGCATGATGAGGCTCACCGCAGGAAAGAGCAGGGCGGGGGTGTTGATATTGATGTCCATCGAGGGCTAAAATTCAGTGAAATAGAATATCCCATTCCAAATTATTATCAAATATTCCCAACATCGAATGTGTCCCTGATGGTGGCCACTACTTTTGTTCGGTGAAATTTGAACTTACATCGGCCTACACGCCCAGTGGCGACCAGCCAACGGCAATTCGCGAATTGACTGAAGGTGTGGAGCGCGGCGACAAGTACCAGACCTTACTGGGCGTTACCGGTTCGGGTAAGACATTCACGATGGCCAATGTTATTGCCAATACACAAAGGCCAACACTTGTGCTGAGCCATAATAAGACGCTGGCGGCTCAGCTTTATTCCGAGTTCAAAGCATTTTTTCCGAATAACATGGTCGAGTATTTCGTGAGTTACTACGACTACTATCAACCCGAGGCGTTCATTCCCACGACCGGTGTATACATTGAGAAAGATCTTCAAATTAATGATGAGATTGAGAAGCTGCGACTATCGGCAACGAGCGCGCTGCTAAGCGGAAGAAGAGATGTAATTGTGGTGGCAAGTATCTCTTGCATTTACGGTATCGGAAACCCCATTGAGTTTCATAAGAGCGTCATTCCAATCAAACGCGGACAGGCCATGAGCCGGCAAGGTTTTTTGCACCGCTTAGTGGAAGGACTCTACAGCCGCACTCGTGCCGATTTCACACGCGGTACATTTCGCGTTCAAGGCGATAATGTAGATGTTTATTTGGCGTATGCCGATTATGCCGTACGCGTTACTTTTTTCGGAAATGAGATTGAATCGATTCACACGATTCATGTCGACACGGGAAAGAAGATTATGGATTTCGAAATGATGTCCATTTATCCGGCGAACCTTTTCGTGACCAGTCGTGAAACCATGACTCAGGCTATTTGGGAGATACAGCAAGACATGGTGAAGCAAGTGAAGGCCTTCGAGGAACAAGGCAAATTCATTGAAGCAAAGCGCGTGGAAGAGCGCGTAGTCTATGACATTGAGATGATGAAGGAACTCGGTTTCTGCTCGGGCATTGAGAATTACTCGCGTTACTTCGACCGACGTCAGCCGGGACAACGCCCTTTCTGTCTGCTCGACTATTTTCCGGAAGACTACCTCATGGTCATCGATGAGAGCCACGTCACTGTTTCGCAGGTGGGGGCCATGTATGGTGGCGACCGTTCGCGCAAGGTGAACCTGGTCGATTATGGATTCCGTCTGCCAAGCGCCATGGACAACCGTCCGCTTACGTTCGATGAGTGGGAGGGCCTTCAAAATCAAGTCGTTTATGTGAGTGCTACGCCTGCCGATTACGAATTGCAGAAGTCGGCCGGGGTGTTGGTGGAGCAAGTGGTACGACCAACCGGCTTGCTCGATCCGCCGATTGATGTGCGTCCGTCACTCAACCAAATTGATGATTTGATTGGTGAGATACAAGCGACGATTGCCAAGGATGAGCGGGTGCTCGTGACGACGCTCACCAAGCGCATGGCCGAGGAATTGGCGAAATACTTAGATAAGCTCAGCATCGCTTGTCGCTACATACACAGTGAAGTGCAAACACTCGATCGCATCGAAATACTACGCGATTTGCGTGAAGGAAAATTCGATGTGCTCGTTGGAGTGAATCTTCTTCGTGAAGGTCTTGATTTGCCCGAGGTGTCGCTTGTAGCCATCATGGACGCCGACAAGGAAGGTTTTCTGCGCAGCAACCGCTCGCTTACGCAAACAGCAGGGCGCGCAGCGCGTAATGTGAATGGCCGCGTGATCATGTATGCCGATAAGATTACGGACAGCATGCAGCAAACGATCGATGAAACGGCGCGCCGACGCGAAAAACAGATAGCTTACAACTTGGAGAATGGCATCACGCCGACCCAGGTGAAGAAAGGCAAATCAACCATCTTCGAACAGAGCGGAGTGCTCGACAAGCGAAAGGCTGTTTACAACGAAGAGGAACATTTGGTAGGTGCTGCAGCCGATCCTGTGCTCAGCTATCTCAGCGAAGAGCAATTGAAAAAGGCCATTGAGCAAACCACCCGCAAAATGGAAAAGGCTGCCCGCGATATGGATTTCATGGAAGCTGCGCGATTGCGCGACGAAATGCTGGCGATGAAAAAGATGCTCGAGAAAGAAAAGGACTAATTCCGAAGATTAAACCATCATCGGATTCGTTGACGATGCCCCTTTCAATTAAGCCTTGTGCAGACCTGTGCTGACTCGATACCTGTCCTCACCATATTGGAGTTGGAGTGAATTCAGAAGTTCAACGATTACATCTAATCCGATTTCCTTGCCCCAGCTGATCAGACCTTTGGGATAATTGACTCCTTTGGTCATGGCCAGGTCGATGTCTTCCGCAGAGGCAACACCCAGATACTTCGCATCGTAAGCTTCGTTGATGAGCATGGCGAGAATTCGGTTGGAAATAGTAGCGCTCAATTCCGCATCAGCTGAAGGAGTTGGTTGCTCGGCTCCTTCCGCATAATTGTAAAATCCTCGTCCAGTTTTACGCCCCAGCCAATTGGCTTCCACCAGTTTTTTTTGAGTAATGCTCGGACGGAAGCGCGGGTCGAAATACATAGCGGTAAATACACTTTCCGTCACGGTATAATTCACATCGTGACCAATCATATCCATCAACTCGAAAGGCCCCATGCGAAAGCCCTGGTTGCGCATGGCGGAGTCGATCGTCGCCATGTCAGCAATGCCCTCATCGTACATGCGCAGTGCTTCGCTGTAGTAGGGGCGTGCAACACGGTTAACAATGAAGCCGGGAGTGTCTTTACAAACAACAGGCACTTTGCCCCATGCACGCATGAGATTGGCGCATGTGCTTGCAAGTTCCGCATTGGTCTGAAGAGCGGGGATGATTTCAACCAGTGGCATGAGTGGCGCCGGATTGAAGAAATGAATTCCGATGAATCTTTCCGGCTTGCTGCAAGCAGCAGCAATAGCGGTTACCGATAGGGAAGAAGTGTTCGTTGCGAGAATGCAATCATCACTCACCAATGTTTCCAGTGATCGAAAAACTGTTTTCTTGACGTCGAGATTCTCAACGATTGCTTCGATGATCAAATCGGAAGAGGACAGTGCTTCAAGAGTTTCATGAAAGGCAATGCGTCCGAGAATAGATGCAGATTCTTGCGCTGAAATCTTACCTTTTTCCAGGAGTTTGGCGAGCGTGTTTTTGAGAGCATTTTCAGCCCTATCCAAAGCCGTTTTTTGTTGGTCATGCACAACGACGTCATGACCGGCTTGTGCAGCAACTTGTGCAATGCCCGCTCCCATAGCCCCCGAACCGATGATTCCAATTTTCATCTCAGACTCTGTATATCTTAAAATTTCAAACTACCCCCTCACACTTCACCCTTCGCCCTTACCCCTTATCCCTTACCCCTTATCCCTTACCCCTTATCCCTTACCCCTTATCCCTCACTTCTTCCAAGTTTCAGCCATTTTCAGCGCCTCATACAAGTTGATAACGCCACCGGTAACACTCATGTCACCAAAACGAACTGATTTGGTTTTGTAGGTGCGTGGGGGAATTTCCGCACTCTCGTTTTTCTTTTTGCTGATGAAAATGCGCGCAAAGAATTTACCCATTGCTTTGCGTTCTACCGTACGCTCAATCTTCACTTTGCGATAATTGGTAGCACTCTTCATCATGATGGCCTTAACGTCGGCGGCAGAAAGCTGCGGGTAGAAGCTCATGATGGTAGCCGCAACTCCGCTGGCCACTGGTGCAGCCATGCTTGTTCCGCTATTGTCTTTGAATCCGCCACCTGGAATGGTGCTGTAGATATCGACGCCGGGTGAAAACACATCAACCGATTTCTTCCCGTAGTTTGAGAAGTCTGCCATGATTGCTTCTGCTGTAGGACCGCTTGCGCCAATTTCCATCCAGGTGCTGCACACACCTCCGTCGTTGTATGTGTCCTTTGGGAAGTTGGGTTGCTCGTCGATGTTCTTCGAATCGTTGCCCGCTGCGTGAATCAGAAGCACTCCTTTGCTTTCTGCATACTTAGCAGCTTCATCTACGGCTGCTTTTCCGGGTGAATAACTCTTCCCGAAGCTCATGTTGATGACACGTGCGCCATTGTCAACCGCATAGCGTATGGCATTGGCTACATCCTTATCACGCTCATCGCCATTGGGCACACAGCGAATCACCATTAACTGTGCGTTTTCGCAAACACCATCCATGCCCTTTCCATTCCAGGAGGCACCTACAATGCCGCCTACGTGCGTGCCGTGCTCTGCTTCCGGTCCGTCGATGTGGTTGTTGCCATAGATGCGCTCGTTGATGTCGTTGTAGTTATCTCCCACCATTGAACGTGGGTCGAAATCGAGATTCAATTGGAAGTCGGTTTGCGTTTGATAGTATTCACGACCTGCTGCAATCTGAGAGTCGATGTCTTCTGTCATCGACATAATAACGAATCCTTTTGCAGCCGATAAAAACTCATCGTCCGTTTGAATACCGGCCACTTCTTCAACCGTGTAGGTATCCTTCCCGAGATGCTGGCGTACAGCATCTTTCGCACCGGTCGCAAATTGCTCTACCATCGCAATCTGCATCAGTCCGCCTTGTGCTTCTTCGAGTCGACGCTCATATTCAGACTTCATTTTCAAGTAGTGTTCGTAGTTCGCCTTGTCGGCCTTTGCTACTTGTGAGGCATCCATTACCTGGCCGAAGCGAGACTTATACTCGCGATAAATACGCGTAAACTCGAGGTTATCAGCTGATACGTCACCACCGGGGCCTCCGATGAAACTCCACCCGTGCACATCGTCGATGTAGCCATTTTTGTCATCGTCCTTGCCGTTGTCGGGAATCTCGTCTGCATTCACCCAAATTTTATCGCGCAAATCTTCGTGGAATGTTTCGGTGCCACTGTCAATGATGGCCACCACAACCGGAGCGCCTTTCTTGCCTTTCAGCAGTTCGTTGTACGAACGAATGGCGCTTACGCCCAATGAACCATCAGCAGCATCGAGCATGTGCCATTGGTTGAAATCGCTTTTGGTGGGTGCAATCACGCTGCTTTGAGCAATCGCGGAGAAGGAAACTGCGCACAGCGCAGAGGCAATGAATATATTTTTCATGTCGCGAATAAACGAACGGAATGGGAATGCGGCCAACGGCTTAGAAAAATTGTGAATAAACGAGCTTTCGCATACGTTTGATTCACGCGCACTGCGGATCAATGGCACGTTACTTTTGCTTCATGAATTCTATGCAAGCCAAAAAAGACGCCTTTGAGCGCCTGTTAAACATCATGGATGAGTTGCGCGAAAAGTGTCCGTGGGATAAGAAACAGACCTTGGAAAGTCTTCGCCACCTCACCATTGAAGAGGTGTATGAGCTGGGCGATGCTATCATCAAGGGCGATTTGCAAGAGCTCAAAATGGAGATTGGCGATATTCTCCTACACATGGCATTCTATTCCAAAATCGCCAGTGAGCAAGGTGCGTTCGATATTGCGGATTCCCTCAACGGGATTTGCGAGAAGCTCATCAGCCGTCATCCACACATATACGGTGATGTGGTGGTTGCCAACGAGGAAGAGGTGAAGTCG
>JBILCQ010000114.1:0-6848 GCA_044353065.1 Flavobacteriales bacterium
CAGGTGAAATCAGTCCCGCTATGCTGGCATCGATGGGCGTAACGCATTGCATCATCGGACACAGCGAGCGCCGCCAGTATTATGGCGAGACCAACGAGATCATTCGTGAGAAGATAGATGCATGTCTCAAAAATAACATTACTCCATTATTCTGTTGCGGCGAAACGCTTGCAGAGCGTGAAGCTGGTAATCACTTCAGCACGGTTTCTTCACAGATTCAGCAAGCACTTTTTCAGTTGTCGGCAGAGCAAATTGTAGGAGTTGTGATTGCTTATGAACCCGTTTGGGCGATTGGCACAGGCGTCACCGCTTCCAATGCACAAGCCGAAGAGATGCACGCTTTCATTCGGGGCTTTGTGGCTAACCAGTTTAATCAATCGGTAGCCGATTCAATCTCCATTCTATACGGAGGCAGTGTTAATGCCGCAAATGCCGCTGAGTTGTTTGCTTGTCCCAACGTGGATGGTGGGCTAGTAGGGGGTGCATCTCTTAAAGCCGCTGACTTTACGACTATTATACAAGCTGCAAAATGAATTACGTTGAGGTAAATGTGGTTTTGCAGCCCTTGCTGCCTGCGCGTGAAGTATTGGTGGTAGAACTCGCCGAGCGTGGTTTTGAAAGCTTCGTAGAAACTGATAACGGGGTGAAGGCATATATCCAAGAACCAGACTTCTCGTCGCATTTGCTTGAAGGTTTGATGACAGCAGATATCCCCGAACAACAACTCGAAATCACCACAGCAGTAATAGCCGATCAGAACTGGAATGCTCAATGGGAGAGTAGCTTTGAGCCGATATTGGTCGACGATCAATGCCTTATTCGCGCGCCATTTCATTCAGACGAGAATAAGTATCCCTATACGATAACTATTGAGCCGAAGATGTCATTCGGCACGGGACATCATGCAACAACTCACCTCATTGTCTCTGCCATGCTTTCTTTGGATTGCACCGGCAAGACAGTACTCGATATGGGTTGTGGCACAGGTGTATTGGCTATACTGGCTGAGATGCGTGGGTCGAAGGCAATCGACGCCATTGATATCGATGAGTGGGCCTATGAGAACACCTTGGAGAACATTGAGCGTAATGGTTGCAAGCACATCCGAACCATACGGGGTGGGGCAGAGGTCATTCCTACTGATGCGCGCTACGATCTCATTCTGGCTAATATCAATCGCAATATCCTTACGCGCGACATGCATGCATATGTGGCTTGCATGAAGCCGGGCGCAAGTATATTATTCAGCGGCTTCTATGAAAGTGACCAACCCGAAATACGCGCCTGTGCTGAGGGCCTTGGGTTGAAATTCGTGGAGGCGCACGCACGAAACGAGTGGACCATGATGTGGTTTGAGGTTGCAAGTTGAAGGTTGAAAGTTGCAAGTTTTTGGCGTAAGGGCAACCTTCAACCTTCAACTTAAATTTAAAAAGTATGAAAGTTAGAGTAACCAAAGTATTCACGTTCGATATGGCTCATGCCCTTTACGGTTATGATGGGCCGTGCAAGAATATCCACGGACATACCTACCGTTTGCATGTAACCGTTGCCGGTAAAATCAACGATACCCCAGAGCATCCCGAGCAGGGACTGGTTGTTGATTTCGGAAAAATCAAGGATATAACCCAACGCCACATTCTTTCGGAGTTCGACCACGCATTGGTTTTGCACAAAGAGGCACCTTACACAAAAGACAGTTTCCTTCCCGATAATTTCGAGAAGGTAATTCTCCTCAACGTGCAGCCGTCATGTGAAAATCTCATGATGCATTTCCGCAGTTTGCTATTAGGCGCATTACCCAAAGAAGTTGAGTTGGTGAAATTGAAACTGGAAGAGACTCCAACGAGCTATGCTGAGTGGCTCGTGGAGGATTGAGCAGAAGATAAATGCAAGGCAGAGATGGTTGTGTTTGACATTCTATCCCTCCATTCCACCTTCGTTTTGCTTCATGTTTTTTCGCTTGAATAGAGCAGAGTCTACCTTACCGAATTTCCAGCTGAAGTTAAAACGCAATAGACGCCAGTCGCGTCGCTTGAAGGTATCTTGCACAAAATAGGGGGATTCGCTATGCGTGAATTGAACCCGTGTGCGCAGAACGTCTTGCATCGAGAGGGTGAAGGTCATGTTCTTATTCTTACCGAACTCCTTTTTCACGGATAAATCCAGACCGTAGGTTGGCAACACGTATCCCTGAACCGTATTGTCGGTTCCTCCCCACATACCGCCACCACCGCCGCCCATGCGTCCGCCACCACCACCACCGCCACCGCCTTCCAATCCTCCGGCGCGATCACTTGAGCCAACGGTTAACGCTTTCCTGCTGCTGTAATCGAAAAGCGCTTGAACGGTAAACCCTTTCGGCAATTTGAAAATCGCATTCGTTTTGGTCCACCAACTCGATTGATTGTTGGTGAGTGTCGGGCTGATATTCGTTCCGTCGATAGCGGAATTGTATAAATTCAAGTTTAGCGTCAAATCGAACCAGGAGGTAATGCTGTTTCTACTCACAAATTCCAACCCCATGGCAGTGCTGCTTAATGCATTATCGTAGGTGTTTACGACAATGTCTTGCTGCATAATGGGACTAAATTCTGTTATCTGATTGCGAATCGTAAGGTTAGTTATGAAGCGAGCATAGGCCGTTGCAATAATTACATTCCTTTTGTTATAGGATTTCTGGTAACTGAGTTCGGCCAAATGAGTAAACTCCGGCTGTAACTCCGGGTTTCCGCGACTCACATTCAAACTATCGCTGTAATCAACGAAGGGAATCAACTGCATAAAGGATGGTCTGTTCACCTTTCTAGATAGTGCCAATTGCACATCTTGCGTTTCGCTAATAACACGCGTCAGGTATAAGGAAGGGAACAAACTAATAGGATACTGCACTTTGAACGATAGCGGAGTATCGCGCAGTTTACCTTGGTAGTTACTGCTTTCAGCCCGCAAACCAACTTGATATTTCCAACGCTCCGAATTCTTGGAAACCGTTCCGTAAGCTGCGTACACTTGATCTACGAATTCATAGTTGACAAGCAATCCGGGCAACTGCTCGTATATGCCTGTAGTTCGATTTAGTCGGTAATTGTCGTAGATGCTCTCGTAATGCCTAACAGATCCACGCAATCCACATTCAATTTTGAGTCGGTCATTGACCTTGCTGGTATAGTCTGTTTGAGAAGTATAGAGCTGCATTTTACCTCCGCCCGATTGACGTTGGATATTAAACTCGTCATCCGAATAGATACTAACATAATCCCCCTGAAACGAACTTTCAATAAGGTTTACATTAATGTCAGCCGTCAGATCGGTCCCCTCTTTGGCAAACAAATGCTTATACAGTAAGCTCGTTCCCAAGTTCTGGAACTCTCGATTTGTCTCGGAATTGCGCAAATAGCTGCTATTCCCTGTTTGAATACCTCCGACCAGCGTGTCGGTTTGAGCATCGATGGAGTCGAGTGGGTTAAATTGCCCTTTCGTAATGCTCTGGGAGAGTGTAAGGGTATTGCGGTTATCAGCAAACCAATCGACTCCTATTTTTCCGCTCATGAAATAACCCAGATTCGTCGAGGTTTGGACCTGGTTGAGTTGAGAAGTGTCAGCAAGTAAATACGTGTCACGGTTGGTGTAGCCCCTGCTGATACTCTTTCGTTGGTTGTAATTTCCGGTAGCGAAGAAGTTGAATTTTCCTTGACGCAAGTTGACGTCACCGCTGATGTTGGCCCTTGGTCGGCTGTCGGCACCTGCGCGCAAACTGCCATTGTACCCCATGCCTCTGTTATGCTTCATCACGATATTGACAATACCACCGCCACCGCCACTTGCATCGTATTTAGCCGATGGGTTCGTAATCACCTCTACCTTTTGAATGGCATCGGCCGGTATCTGGTCGATAGTTAGGGTAGTGGGACGCCCATCTATAAAAATCTGCGGTGCCGCGTTACGCATTGAGACATTACCATCAAGGTCGACTTGCACCGAAGGGATATTGCGCAACACGTCTTCTGCTGTGCCTCCGGCATTCATTGGGTTTTTCTCCACGTCGTAAATACGCTTGTCAAACTCAATTTTGAAATCACTGTCGCCTCCGTCAATCACAACTTCTTTCATGGTTGTGCTTACCGCCAACTTGATATTTCCCAAATCTTTTTCAGGCATGCCCATTCCTTGCCCTGGGTTGAGCGTGAAGTTGCTACGATAGATGCCATAGCCCACGAAGTTGACAGCTAGGGTCAAACTTTCTCCTGCGGGTACATTGTCTACGCTAAAGTCGCCGTTCGCAGCAGAAATTCCTCCTCCAACCAATGCCGCTTTCGTGCTGTCTTCTCCGGGAGCTACTGTTTTGAAAACCTGCACTACCGCATACTCAACAGGCTTCTTGGATTCGGAATCAATGATTTTTCCATACACTTTGCCTGTCATGGCCTGACGCTGACCGCCACCCTGCTTGTTGCCGCGAGGTGGCTGAGTTTGAGCTTGCGTGATAAAACTGACGAATATGAGTAAACAAAGGATAAGGCGAGTCATAGGGTGCAAAGATGCGAATGGAATAGTTGAGTAAAGGAATAAACAATACTAATTAGTCTTGGTTCTTGAATGGGTTTGAATTGAAACAAGTAACTTGGCAACAAATTAAGTGTTTATGCGCTTCTTGTTCGTCTCCGTTTTGTTCGTCTTTCAACTGGACTTATTCGCTCAATCGATTTATCGAAATTCGGATATCCCCGTATCGGTCAATGGGGAACAACTCCCGGACCCCTGGGCCGGTGGTCTCAACTCATGTCAAGTCTCAACTTTCGACGCCAACCTGGATGGAGTAAAGGACTTGTTCATTTTCGATAGAAATGGAGGGAAAATATCGGTCTACATCAATACTTCGACCGAACCAGGCACCTACAATTACCGCTACACGCAAGAATATAACAATGCGTTTCCTCCCAATCTTCGCAACTGGGTACTGCTTCGCGACATGAACTGTGATGGTAAAGAAGACATTTGTGCCAACTCAGGCAGCGGGTTTAAAATCTACCGCAATGTTTCTCAGACCTCTCTTGCGTTCGATTTTACGGTTTTGCCCAATGTTCAGGCATACTATCAGTGGGACGGATCCGCACCTCTTACTTCAGGTGTATTCTGTATTTCTCCCGATGTTCCGGCGATTGACGACTATGATAACGATGGTGATATGGACATGTGGAGCTGGAATGAATTCAGTTCGTCGCTTTATTTTTATAAAAACATGGCCATTGAGAATGGTAACTGCTCTCAGGTCGATTTTAAATGTCGAAATAGATGCTATGGCATGTTTGGGGAAAGTGTGGAGAGCTTTACATTGATATTAGGTTCTGATTTCGAATGCGATTTCAATGTTGTCAATCCGCGAGAAGATGAAGAGCCGCAGCGTCATACCGGTGGAACGACCGCATTGTATGATCTTGACAATAATGGATTGAAAGACTTGATTATAGGAGACGTAAGTGCAAATTCACTCACCGCTATCATGCTCGTTGAATCGACCGTTGGTCAAGACAGTGCCTCATTTGTCCATTATGATTTTCCCGCAGCTTTCGGCAATGGATTTCCTGCCGATATGATCACGTTTCTGGGAAGTTATTTTGTGGATGTTAATAACGATGGCATCACGGATTTGGTGGTAAGTCCCAACGCTGACAACGACGCTTCCGACAAGAGCAGTTTGCTTTTGTATATCAACGAGGGTTCAAACGAGGTTCCGATTTTCACTCGCGTGCAAGACAATTTTTTGCAAGACACTATGATAGATCTGGGCGTGGGGGCTTATCCGACGTTAGGTGATATTGATGGCGATGGACTAATAGACATGATTGTTGCAAATCGTAAGCGCTTCAACTTGAATGAAACCTACACTTCAAGGTTGCATTTCTTCAAAAATATCGGCACGACAACGCAACCAGCTTTCGATCTTGTAGATACGAATTTCTTGAACATCCCATCCTTGCAGTTGACGAACATCCATCCGGCGCTTGGCGATTTGGATGCTGATGGAGATCTTGATCTTCTGGTGGGAGACTTGAACGGGACACTGCATCGGTTCACAAATGTGTCACAAAACGGCAATTTGCTGTTTGAGGCTGAGTCTGTAGTGCTGATTGACGCCGGAGGAGTTTCAATCGATGTCGGACAAAACGCAACACCTCAAATTTTTGATGTCGACAATGATGGAAGATCGGACCTCATCATCGGATGTCTAAACGGAAGTGTTTTCTATTATCGAAACACGGGTACAACCCAGATTCCCGTTTTTGAATGGCAGACCGACTCGCTCGGGCAAGCCGTGGCATCGAGCTTATTGGGTATTCAAGGCAAGAGTGTTCCTTGCATGTATCGTAACTCGATTGGTGAAACCCAATTGCTGCTCGGAACCGAAACCGGACGTCTAATGCAGTTCGGTAACATTGATGGCAATTTGCAGGGGACTTTTTCTTTAATCTCTGGTGACTTCGAACAGATTCACGAGGGGGCTCGCACAGCGCTGGCCTCTGCCGATATAAATAATGATGGATTAATCGACTTCGTAGTGGGCAACAACGGAGGTGGGCTGGCTGTCTGGATGTATCAGCCGGTGCAGGTAGAAGAATTAGTGACCGCTGATGAGATTAACCTATTTCCAAATCCGGCATCGACGGTCATGAATATAACATTACCTCGAATGGAGACTTTACCTGTTCAATTGAGTGCATTCGATCAGCAGGGGAGGTTGCTTTTACAACAAACTCTTACGAGTCCGCAAAGTGAATTGAATGTTGAATCGTTGAGCTCAGGGTGCTATCTGATACATTTAGTTTCGGATAGTTGGGTAGTCAATAAAC
>JBILCQ010000115.1:0-6834 GCA_044353065.1 Flavobacteriales bacterium
CAGAAATACCGTGAGCGCGTGGGAGATATTATCTCAGGCGAAGTTTATCAGGTATGGAAGAAAGAGATGCTCGTGCTCGACGACGAAGACAACGAGTTGATACTTCCAAAAGATCAACAAATTCCTTCTGACTTCTACAAGAAGGGTGATACTATTCGCGCGGTTGTATACAAAGTGGACATGCGCAACAATTCGCCTCAAATCATTTTGAGCCGCACTGCTCCTGAATTCCTCGAGAAACTTTTCGAGCAAGAAGTTCCGGAAGTATTCGATGGTCTCATCACCATTAAGAAAATCGTTCGCGAACCGGGTGAGCGCGCGAAAGTGGCCGTAGAAAGCTACGACGATCGCGTAGATCCGGTAGGTGCTTGCGTCGGTATGAAGGGCGCCCGTATTCACACCATCGTGCGTGAATTACGCAACGAGAACATCGACGTTATTCAATTCACGGCCAATGAGCAACTCCTCATCACACGTGCGTTGGCTCCGGCCAAGATATCGAGCATCAACCTCGATCACGACAACATGAAGGCAGATGTATTCCTCAAGCCCGATCAAGTTTCGCTTGCCATCGGAAAAGGCGGTAACAACATCAAGCTCGCAGGCCGACTAACCGGTTTTGAAATCGATGTGTATCGCGAAACCGATACTGATATCGATGATGTGGATTTGGAAGAATTCTCAGACGAAATCGATGCATGGATCATAGACGAGTTGAAAAACATCGGTTGCGATACCGCTCGCTCAGTGCTGGCAATTCCAAAAGAAGACCTGGTAAAACGTACCGATCTGGAAGAAGAAACCGTGGAAGAAGTAATGCGCATTTTGAAAGCGGAATTCGAATAATTCTCGCTCATCATAACATAAAAGGGGCTGTATCAAACGATACAGCCCCTTTGTTTTATTCTGAAATCCATCACGACAATCCTCGGTATACGGACGCGCAGCAGCGCGTCCCTGACAACTGAGTATTATGCAGTAATTCCGTTGAAATCTAACGACTCACAACAAATCGCTGTGACTCATCAAACCCATCCCCATAAAGATGGTAGATATACGTTCCGTTCTCCAGCTCATTGAGCATGAAAAGCTCACGGTGATAACCCATGCCCATCGACTTACGATCAAAAACGGTAGCTATTTGTTTCCCCTGCATGTCAAGCACTTCTAAGGTTAACTCCTGGGGCTTCAATAAGTGAAAACCAATCACGAGCTCGGTGTTGGCCGGATTCGGATAACACGCAAACAGCTGATCTTTCGGATACACCATCATATACTCTTCATTCAACATAGGCAGCGAGATATTCTCATCGCCTGGCAGGTAAAAGACAAACTGAAGAAAGCATAAATACATTTCCTCTGTTGTCGACTCGCCCCACGTCATTACCTGTGGCGGATCGTTGGGGTTCATCGGATTGTCCGCTGTATTATCGTATGTGCCCAAACAATGAACCGTATATCCAGCTGGAATGCGAGTCAAATTCGGAAATGCAAATGAGCCCTGCCAATTGAAATCCCATTCCGGTATCTTGATGATGTTAATGGTATCCTGAAGGTTGGGACTTACGGCATAGACCTCGTAACTGCTGCAGATCAAATGCCCATGAGGCCCAACGCTAATCAACGAAACATCTATTGGGACATCTATTGTTCCGTGAAATGTTTTTACCTGATTTGGCAGAATAACAAAAGGTTCATCAAGATTGTATGGGTTGACGGCAGCCGTTTGGACATACCGCTGAATAGGCGAGTCTGCGAAGAAAATATTTACACTCGACTGATCGGTTTGATCGATTGCCGAAGGCCCATAGTGCATCTGAATTAATAAATCAGAATTCGCATACAGTTTTTTCCCGAGCGTTGGAGGGAAAACCAACGGGCTTGACCCCGGTACCCATGCACTGAAGAAGTTATCAATCGGATTAAATCCAAATCCACCAAATTGCGTGTAGCCATACTCGGGGGTAGCCGCGTCAAGTTGCGCCGCCTCGCCACTTACATCCACACCCAAAATGGCGTGGTGGCAAATGTTCTTGTTGTCGGGACGAACCTCGATTGCATCTATATCGCGGTCTTCCGTGAGGCCCGTTGGCAGCACGAACACCTGGTACATGTCGGCATTGTTTCCAACGTGCTGAAATGGCTCAGCCATGGTGAGCACCAAATCGGGCTCACCCACTTGAGAACCTTCCGGAAAAACAGGAACAGGCGGAGTTAAAGCGGGATTTCCTTCAGGTGCTCCGGCCGCAACCCAATCCGCAATGAGTGCAATCTCCTGGTCGGTCAACACATTCTCGTCGCGAAACGAACGGTAAGTATGATCGGGTGTCCATGGCGGCATATACCGAATACCCGTTACATACTCAACAATAGACGCAGAGGCAGCCACCTCGGCATAACTAGTGAGCGGCATAGGACCGATCTCGCCCTCGCGATGACATTTGGTGCAATGCTCAAAAATGATTGGGGCAATGTTTTCTGAAAACGTCACCTGTGCGCTCATTTGCACCGCACTTAGCACCATAAAAATAACTACTCCTTTTTTCATAGCTAATCCTTTTCAATGATACAACCCACCGCAGGAACGTGGTAAACTTCAACCTGACCGCCCTGCAATATACGGTCAAGCGTATTTCGTAATTCTCTGTTCTTTACATGCGCTCTTCGCTTCCCTACTCGCACAAAGCTATCGTCGATTCGCCCATGATACATGACCGAATCATTACGAATCACAAACACCTCGGGGGTTACCGTGGCATTCAGTTGGCGATGCATGTCATCATCTCGAATAATCGGAAAGGGAATTTGATACTCCTCTCGAAACGCATTCACCAAACTGTCGTTGAGCAATGGTCCCACGGCATAACCCATGAACTCCACACCACGAGCAGAGTAATCAGAATTTAAATCGCGCATTTCCAGTGCATAGAAGCGACAGATGGTGCATGTGGGTGATAGGAAAAAAGCCACCTTCACCTGGCCAAGGCAAGCACTAGCTGAATACAATGAAAAGATAAATAGGTATAAAACTCTGCACATAACCATTATGTGAATGAAGGCTCAACTCCATGACACGGGTTTAAAATTACCATGAAATTCATGATTTTATGAAGAAACCCGACAAAACAAACTAACTTGCACCCGCAAATAAATTTATCACAACGGCAAACGTCAACAGAGTATAAAGCAATGAAACAGTAAGCAGAAGCAAACATATAGCTCCCTGAATCTGGCCATTGCGTTGTGCTCTCCCGACAACTTTTTGGATTATGTCTGAAGTAAAAGGACCACAAAGGCTTGGAAAAGCAGCAGTAACGCTCGGCGTTAGTAAGGACACTATCGTAGAATTCCTTTCGAAGAAAGGTGTCTCGATCGAAAACAACCCGATGGCTAAGATTGAAGCGGATGCGTATGAACTGCTACTAGGCGAATTTGCCGGAGACCAAGCAGCTAAAGAAAAGTCAGCAGCCACAGCTGCCAAGGTGCGCGAATCGCGTTCAACCATTACCCTCGAGGATAAAAAGGGCAAGGGCACCACGAAAGAAGAGGAAGAGCCCGAAATCGACTACAGCAAATTCAAGCGTAAAATCGAAGTAAAAGAAAAGCCTGCAGCTAAGCCGGCTGAGCCTGTTGTTGAGGCTCCCGTTGAACCTGTCGTTGAAGCTGCACCTAAGAAAACTACCAAGAAGAAAGAGGAAGAGCCCGTCAAAGAAGAAGAAAAGATTGGCGATGTGAAAGTGGTAGGAAAAATCGATCTGGCCAGCATCGAAAAACCAAAAACGAAAGGGCGTAAAAAGAAAGAAGATACTCCTGAAGTTCCGGAAGAAACAAAACCCGCAACAAAAGGAAAAGCTAAAAAAGCAATCGAAGAGCCTGCTCCTGTTCCCGAACCTGAGCCGGAAAAAGCCCCTGAACCCGAAAAGGAACTCATCCGTGTTAATGTTCAAAAACTCTCAGGTGTTAAGCTGATGGGCAAAATTGAACTGCCTACAGAGCCTGAAAAGAAAAAAACCGACGCGGCCAATACCGAAGCAGAAAAACGGAAACGCAAGCGTGTAGGCAAAGTCGACATACAACGTCAGCAAGAAATTGACCGTCGCCAACGCAACACAGCTAAACCCGCTGAACCTAAGAAAACTGAGCTCAGCGAACAGGATATTCAGAACCAGGTGAAAGCCACATTGGCTCGCCTCGGCGGACAAGGAAAATCGAAGTCAAGTAAGTTCCGTCGTGAAAAGCGCGATTTCGTAGCACGCCGCTCTGAAGAAGAAGCAGCACGTCAACAGGCCGAAAACTTGGTATTGAAACTTACCGAATTTGTAACGGTAAGCGAACTGGCTTCCATGATGAACATTCAGCCAACTGAAATCATCAAGGCATGCATGCAGCTCGGCATTTTCGCTTCGCTCAACCAGCGTCTTGATGCGGAAACGATCAATATCATTTCAAGCGAATTCGGATTCGAAGTACAATTCGTAAGCGCTGACGTTATTGAACAAATTGCCGAAGAAGAAGACAGCCCTGAAAACATGATTACGCGTCCACCGGTTATCACCGTGATGGGTCACGTAGACCATGGTAAAACGTCGCTTCTCGACTTCATCCGTAAAGCCAACGTAATTGCCGGTGAAGCAGGAGGTATCACTCAGCACATTGGTGCATACAGTGTAGAACTTGCCAACGGCAGAAAAATCACCTTCCTCGATACGCCCGGTCACGAAGCGTTTACCGCGATGCGTGCACGCGGAGCGAAGGTTACCGATTTGGCCATCATCGTAATCGCAGCCGACGACAGCGTGATGCCGCAAACCAAAGAAGCTATCTCGCACGCTCAGGCGGCAGGTGTTCCAATGGTTTTCGCTTTCAATAAAATTGATAAGCCCGGAGCTAACTCCGACAAGATTCGCGAACAGCTTTCTGCCATGAATATCTTGGTAGAAGAATGGGGCGGAAAATTCCAAACACAGGAAATTTCAGCCAAAAAAGGCCTCAACATCGATGCACTTCTCGAAAAGGTATTGCTAGAAAGCGATATGCTCGACCTCAAAGCCAACCCGGCTAAGCGCGCAGTAGGTACCGTAATCGAATCGGCCCTCGACAAAGGTCGCGGCTATGTGACCACATTGCTCGTTGAAGCGGGAACGCTCCGAGTTGGTGATGCAATCCTGGCCGGTCACAATAGTGGACGTGTGAAAGCAATGTTCAATGAACGCGGACAGAAAGTGAACGAAGCAGGCCCTGCCACTCCGGTATCACTGCTCGGTTTTGAAGGTGCACCGAACGCAGGCGACAAATTCAACGTGATGGAAGACGAGCGCGAAGCCCGCAACATTGCTTTGAAGCGTCAGCAGCTGCAACGCGAACAAAGCTTGCGCACGAAGAAGCACCTTACCATCGAAGAAATTGGTCGTCGTATCGCATTGGGCGACTTCAAAGAGCTCAACCTCATCGTTAAAGGTGACGTGGATGGATCTGTGGAAGCACTCACCGATTCATTGCAAAAACTTTCTACGGAAAAAATTCAGGTGCGTATCATACACAAAGGTGTTGGACAAATCAGCGAGTCTGATGTACTCCTTGCCAGCGCATCGGATGCGATTATCATCGGTTTCCAGGTTCGACCAAGCGCTCCTGCCCGCAAAATTGCCGAGAACGAAGAAATTCAAATCAAACTCTACTCGATTATCTACAAGGCAATCGAAGAAGTCAAAGAGGCAATGGAAGGTATGTTGTCTGCGCGCATCGAAGAGCAGATTACCGGTACAGCCGAAATCCGCGAAGTATTCAAAATCACCAAGGTGGGAACCATTGCCGGTTGTATGGTACTCGACGGAAAGATTGGACGTACCAGCAAGGTGCGCGTAATCCGCGACGGTATTGTAATCTACACAGGCGAACTGGGATCACTCAAGCGCTTCAAGGATGACGTGAAAGAAGTGGTGAAGGGTTATGAATGCGGTCTGAATATCGACAAGTTCAATAACATTGAAGTGGGCGATAACGTAGAAGCATTCGAAGAAGTAGAAGTGAAGCAAACCCTGTAAGGCTCATTGCCCATGAAAGTACTTAGGCTTTTGCCGAACGCACTCACTCTTGCCAATTTGGCTTGCGGGTCTATTGCTGCCTATCATATCGCTCATTCTTTCGATTCCACCCCGGCAGTTTACCTGATTTTCCTCGCTGCGTTTTTCGACCTGCTCGATGGCGCCGCAGCGCGTAAGCTGGGTGTAAACGGTGATATGGGACGCGAACTCGACTCGCTGGCCGATGTCGTTTCATTTGGATTGGTACCGTCTCTCATCATCTTCCACATGCTCGAGCAATCACTCTCGATTGATCTTCAACCGCTGAAATACCTTGCATTCGCCAACGTTTTGGGCGCTGCTTATCGCCTCGCCCGATTCAATGTTTCGGAATCGACAGGCAAAACATTCAATGGCATGCCTTCGCCTGCCAATGGTATTTTCTGGGCCTCTATGCTGGCGATTGTTGTAGAGAGCAATCACCCGGCCATGCTACCCACCGACCAATGGGTGTGGCCCACCAACCTCGTGGTTACGTTCTTCACTATCACCTCCCTTCTGATGGTCTCTCAGGTTGAAATGTTTTCATTCAAGTTCAAACCGGGTGGTATTGCTGCGAATAAAACACAAACCGCATTTGCCATATTAGGAGCCCTTCTTTCAATTGCAGTTTACGCCTTATTTGAGAATTGGCTTTTCATCATACCACTGCTCATACTGCTCTACATCGTCACTTCCGTAGCGACGTACATCTGGAAGAGCAACGCCTGATTTAGGTATTAGGTAGTAGGTAATAGGTGATAGAGGCTGA
>JBILCQ010000116.1:0-6827 GCA_044353065.1 Flavobacteriales bacterium
CCTTCATTGTGATAGTGGCAGATGAAAACCACCGATTTCACGGGCTGTCCCTTAAACAGATTGTAGTAGAAACGAAAATCGTCGTAAAACACATGAATCGCTGATAGAATATGCTTCTTCTGGATGTCAGACCAATTGCTTGAGCTCAGAACATTCCTTGAAACAAGAGTAATCTCGCGGAGCATTTCAAGCTCTGCCTTCTCAGGAAATGAATACTGTCGGGGAATTTTATCGATACATGCTTCACAAGACAAGTATGGCTCATCCTTACGAGAGAGCACTGATACATCTTGGCGATTAAAGAGGCGGATAGCACGTTCCATGTAAACAGAATGCCAGCCACCTGAATCATCACGCACTATGCGTGCCGGATCAATAAAAACGACTTCACGCAAACCAATGGTCTTTTGTCTTTTGGTTTGAATTGCCTTCAACCACAAAAGTGCTTTTTGCACCGAAAACGGCAAATGCAAATAGTTATTCAGAATTCTATAATTGGCCCCTGCTTGCTCGTAAGTGAGAGCATGCTGAAAGATTTTCAGAAAGGAAAAACGCTTTCCTCGGTACAAAGACGAGTCACTCAATTTTCTTTCAAAAAGAGAATTGAGGTGCTCGAACGATTGAATTTGGACTTGCGACGACACGCTAATTTCCGTTATAGGGTTGCTCAAGAGCAGTCCTTAGGGCAGCAGCATCGAATTTGTTGCCCTCTATACCTTCAAACGACTTGATAATGTTGCCATTCCACAGGTAGAATAAACCGGGAGTACTTGCATTGCTTCCCAATACGGTCCAGAACTTTGGTATATCGATAACCTGATAGGGCTTGTTAAATCCGGTTTCTTTCATGAACTCGGGAATTAGAAATGCTTCCTCATCCATGAATATAATGTAGGTTTCAGGCAGTTTCATTTTGGCCGAAAGCGCCTTCAATTCCTTGGCTGTTTCGCGGCAATGGTCACAACCCGGAGCAAAAAAGCAAACGAGCTTTTTACCTTCATCGAGATTTACCTTTTTGCCCCCGATCGTTTTGAATTCGGAAAATCGAGATTTCACCTTAGTTGGTTGTGCCTCTTCGACCTTTGATTCAGCAGTGCTATCGGCTGGAAGGACAAGCGTTTTGGCAGTATCGGCATAATTGCTTGTTACAAGACTATCATAAGCATCATCAACAGAAGGCATAGATCCTTCACCTTGTATTTCAGTGGATGCTTCGGCCTCGGTTTCACAAGGGCAAAACGGGAATATGGCAAACATGGCGAAGGCTGAAACAGAATAGATAAACATTGGCACCATGAATCGATTCTTCCCTTTCTCATGCTCATCACTTGTTTTGTAGATATAAACGAGCAGACCAAGCGTAAGAACGTTTTTAATAAATGCTTCCAGCGGAGTCATGGGTATAAGCTGACCGAAACAACCACAATTGCCATTCATGGCACCATGCTTTACCATTTCAATCGAAAGATGTATGCAAAATGCAACCAGAAGAAATGCTGTAACCGGTATCACAAATCTCTTAAGCCAGTGGCGCTGTAAAATCGCTATGCCGATTGCAGCTTCCAAAGCTATGAGTAGTCGCGAGAAGTAGGGTGCATCGCACCAACCGCAAATGCCGAGGTCCACCAGTTGCTTTTCAAACATCCAAATGGGAAACATCTTGGAAACTGCTGACACTAAGAAAAGAATGGAAACTACAACACGAGCTGTGATGGGAAAATAAGCTTTCATAATGAATTAGTTTGAATCGTATGGATTAATGCCGTTGTATACAACGAGAGCTGCAAGGATAACCTAAAAGAATTGAATACAAATTTGAAATAAAGAAAAATAGACTAAAGAAATCGTTAACGGGCGAGGCGTTATTTCGCAGCGAGCGAGTAATTCTTGGCGCTCTCATTCAAAACCGTTATCAGTTTCTTGGACATGTCGTTGAAATAGCGTTTGGTTCGGTATCCAACAATCCATTCGATGCCGCGAACCGCATTCGTCAGAAACATTTCGTCAGCCGCAAGCAAGTTTTGAGGATTCAAGGTGCATTCATAAACCTTAATCTTATTCTCGAGAGCTAGGTTGATGACGTTCATTCGCATGGTTCCCGCAACACATCCATCATCCAGCGTAGGCGTATAGAGTACTCCGTTGGAAACGATAAATAAATTACTCGAGTTGGATTCAATAATTGAAAGTTTGTTATTCTGAATCAACGCCTCATCGAGTCCTTTATCTCTGGCATGAATGGCCGCTTGTACATAAAGCTGGCAATTCAGGGTTTTGAATACAGATAGTTTATTGATTTCCTTTTTGTAATCAGAGAAAATATCGACCATTCTGCCTGTAGCATTCAAGACAAATTCATTGTCGGCTAGTGCTTCTGCCTCAATAAAATAGGTCATTTCATCTTGCTTAGGCAAGTAGAATCCGGTAGATTTTCGATAGAAGGTGATGCGCATTCTTCCCCCCGCATGAATATCATTTCGCTTGAGTACTTCCTGAATCTGATCTCGCAAAGTTTCTATCGAAAAATCGTGAGACACCTGCATTTTCATAGCACTTGCCGTCGATAAAATTCGGGCAAAGTGATTTTCAAGAAACAGGGCTTTCCCGTTTACAATACGCATACTTTCAAAAAAACCGTCTCCAAATCGGAAAGCACGATTGTCTTTGGCAATGTACGTTGCCGTATCGCTTTGAAATTCACCTTTATGGAAGACGTAACTCATGAGATAGGTCTATTTATTCAAGTGTGCGCACAACGTCGAGCAACGGACTATTTGTTGGGATTAAAATTCCACGCACCCCAACTTGCTGTGCACATTGAACGTCGCGCTCCCTGTCGCCAATCATTACACTTCTTGAGGCATCGAGGTTGTAACGAGCCAATGCGCGTTCCATTAGAAGACGCTCCGGTTTTCTCGTTAGTGAATTTCCGAATTCAGGATGATGCGGCGAATAGAGGATTCGTTTGATTTCAACACCCCATTCTTGACAAGTGCGATGCAATATTTCATGTATGACGGCTACTGTTTCGTGCGTGTATAACCCTTTTGCAATTCCGCCCTGGTTGGTGATGACGAAAAGGGTGTACCCCTTTGATTGTGCCAAGGCCAGAGCTTCCATTACGGTAGGCAGTATAATAAACTCTTCCGGTGTCATAGTGTAATCGCCAGGGTCATGATTAATGACACCGTCGCGATCGAGGAACAGAGCTTTTTGCTTCATGGTTTTAAGCTTCTTGCATTTTTGAGCGAATGGTTAGCCATGCTATAATCAGTGCAATGAGCATGAGAAATGCGGCTGTAATGAAAGCAGCGCCGGGAAAGTAGGTATTACCGGAACGAGTGAAATGGCTGAAAATTCCGGCCATCATGACGGGACCGATAATCGATGTGATACTTTGAACGCTCGTGATAATTCCTTGTAATTCGCCTTGCGCATTAGACGGAACTGATTCTGTCATGAGCGATTGTATCGCTGGACCATTAATACCACCCAAGCAGTAGGGGAGAATAGCAATCAGCATCCAAGTTCCGCTAGATGCCAATCCAAAACCGGCCATTCCAATAGTATAAAGCGTCAGACCGATCAGCATCGCTTTCGAGTTTCCGATGCGACTATTGACAACACGAACCAATACTCCTTGCACGAAGGCAACAACAATTCCTACCGTCATGATGGAAATCCCAATTGCCTTTTCCTCCCAACCAAATTTGAGCATTGTGTAGTATTGCCAGTTGGTCATAACGGCTTGTGCACCTAAGTAGAGTAGGAAAAACACAACAAGAAAACCTATAATACTCTTATGACGTGCGATGTTAATGAATGCGCCGATGGGATTGGCGCGCTTCCATTCGAATGGTCGGCGGCGATCAGCCGGCAGCGATTCAGGCAATATGAAATATCCATAGAGCCAATTCAATAACGATAAAATTGCACATGCGATAAAGGGAACTCGCACGCCCCACTGCGCCAGCAATCCGCCTACGCCCGGACCTATGATGAATCCTAAACCGAATGCGGCTCCCAACATTCCGAAATGTTTCGATCGATTGTCATCATTACTAATGTCAGCGATATACGCTGAAGCTGTTGTATAACTAGCCCCCATGATACCGGCCACTATTCGGCCCACGAAAAGCCAGCCAAGCGATGGGGCAAAGGCCAGTAATAGAAAATCCAATCCAAAACCAAAGAGAGATAGCAATAAAACAGGTCTCCTGCCGAAGCGATCACTTAAACTTCCCAGAATCGGCGACATCACGAACTGCATGATGGCAAACCAGAACATGAGCCATCCACCCACAACAGCTGCCCGGCTTTCATCGCATTGTTCCATGCTCATGATAAGTTTGGGAAATACCGGAATAATAATCCCGATACTGATTGAGTCAATCAGAGCTGTAATCAGTATAAAGAGAATGGCCGGTTGGCGCTGAGCTGTCATTTTCGGGTGCAAGATACTGCCGCTTATGACTCATCAGTCGTTTCCTCACCTGAGATCCATTCCTCCTCAAAATCTAAGTCTGTGTAATCGTCGAGCTCGCGCCGCTCCTTTTTGGTAGGACGTCCAAGACCTCTTCTCCGTTCTAGTCGGAACTGCATGCGTATCATTTCCAGCTTAGCCATTTCCTCCGGAGCAGTTACATCGAGAGCGCAAGTAGGAACCAATTTAGCCCCTAATCGTGCCCTTGGAAAAGCCAGTGCCTTGTACGAAAAGAGAATGGGACCTTTGCGAACGGTTAGCACATCGCCCAGTTTAACCTCACGGCTGGGTTTCACCTCCGCGCCATTGAGCCATACCTTTTCGAGCTTGCATTGCGACGCCGCCAAAGAGCGTGTTTTATAGACGCGAATGCACCAAAGAAACTTGTCGATACGCATAGCTATCAGAAATCAATCTGCAAGTTGAAACGCTTGCGCAGCGCATCAAGAGCCGGGTTTACTTCTACCAGAGAGTCGAAGCGTTGTTTCGCCGATTGATACGTCGATTTAATTTCCTCAGGGCGCATGATTTCGACCTTGAATTCGATTCCTCGAATATCGAAAGTTGTTCGCATGAATTCAGCCAGTTGATTGCGGTATTCGTTGAAATACATTTCCTGAGTTACACTTGGTAACGCGACACGAAGGGAATTTCCCAATTTCAATTCCACCTCAGCAACTTTAAAAGCACTCTGCGCCTGCATGTTGTGCGCCATACGCTCGTCGGCAAACCGATTCCACGCTTCTTGCAATTCTGCTGTGGTGTATTCTCGTGTAGGTAATTCCTGTGCGATTTCTTCTTGCTGCTCTGCAACCTGTTGTTGTTGCTGAGCTCGCTTAGCCATTACACTTTTAATACTAACCGATTCCGATGACTGCAGAATGATGTTGCGCTTACCCAACGTTGGTGGCGTTGTTGTCTTGCCGGCATCAGTTGAATTTACTCCTGAAACAGGCGTGCTTATTTCTACAGAAGAAGTCTTTTCTCCATTAGCTGGCTGAATTGCTGCGGATGGCGCAGCAATTCGCTCGCTGGCGATTGTGCGTTGCGGACGATTAGTTCCCCTGAATGGCTTCAGTTGGAACTTTTTTTTTTCGCCTTCTCGATTGTAGAGAATGCTTGCGAGCTTCATGAGCGTGAGTTCTACCAGCAGTCGCTGATGCTTACTCGCTCTAAACTGCGTATCGCATTCGTTCACCATTTGAAGTCCTTGAATAAGGAGTCGTAAATCGGAAGCCGAGGCTTGAGTCTTATATTTCTCAGCAACCGACTCACTAACTTCCATGAGCGGTATAGTCTGAGCATCTTTACTCACTAAAAGATTGCGGAAATGCCCGCCAAGTCCCGTAATGAAGTGATGACCATCAAAACCTTTGTTCAATACCTCATCAAACAATACCAAACAGCCGGCAACATCTTCGGCCAAAATCAGGTCGGTTAACTTGAAATAGTAATCGTAATCGAGAACATTCAGGTTTTGAATAACGGCCGAATAGGTGAGGTTGCGACCGCAAAATGCAACAACCTGATCGAAGATGGAAAGAGCATCGCGCATGGCGCCATCTGCTTTCGTTGCAATGACATGCAGGGCTTCCGCTTCGGCCTGAACACCTTCCTTTTCAGCAATGGATGCAAGGTGATCAGCGATATCTTTTATCTTGATGCGATTAAAGTCGAAGATCTGACAGCGACTGAGAATCGTGGGGATAATCTTGTGTTTCTCGGTAGTAGCCAGAATAAAAATGGCGTGTGCCGGAGGTTCTTCCAGGGTTTTCAAAAAGGCGTTGAAAGCAGCCGCAGAAAGCATGTGAACCTCGTCGATGATGTAGACCTTGTATTGTCCGGTCTGAGGTGGTATGCGAACGCTATCAACGATGGAACGAATGTCGTCTACGCTGTTGTTGGAAGCAGCATCGAGTTCAAAAACATTGAACTGCATATCGTCGAGCTGCTCACCAATGGCGCCGTTTACCGCTTTGGCGAATATGCGTGCGCAGGTTGTCTTTCCAACACCACGCGGCCCGGTAAACAAATACGCTTGAGCAATTTGATTGTTGGCAATAGCACTCTGCAAGGTGGTTGTGATGTGCTTTTGACCCACCACGGTTTCCCAGGTATCGGGCCGGTATTTTCTTGCTGAAACGATAAAGTGCTCTGCCATAGGTTCGCAAAGATGAGACAGGCTTGGCCTGCGTAATTCACAATTTTCCAACAAGGGAAAGGATTGTAGGTATGTAGGATTATAGGATTATAGGGTTGTAGTCATGAGTCACAGAGTTTTAGTGACTAAAATTTCATTATAGCCCTATCACAAGAGGATATCCTTTTCACCCCCTACAATCCT
>JBILCQ010000117.1:0-6817 GCA_044353065.1 Flavobacteriales bacterium
TTCACATAGCGGGCACTGCTGATAACACGACTATGATAACCGAGCTTCTTTGCCTTATATACCAAATAGTATGGATCGACGCCGATGCAATGACCTCCGACCAGCCCGGGAGTAAACTTCAAGAAGTTCCACTTGGTTCCGGCGGCTTCAAGCACGTCATAGGTGTTGATGTCCATCATATTCATCATCATCGAAAACTCATTGATGATAGCAATGTTGGCATCGCGCTGGGTGTTCTCCAAAATCTTACACGCCTCTGCCACTTTGATTCCTGCAGCGCGAAAAGTTCCGGCATCCACTACGATTTCGTAGGTCTTGGCAATCTCTTCTAACGATTCATCATCGCAACCCGATACCACTTTTGTGATGGTGCGAAGTGTATTGTTCTTATCGCCGGGATTAATACGTTCCGGTGAATACCCAACTTTAAAATCTGTAACGCGCTTCAATCCTGAAAGCTCTTCAAGAATCGGCACGCAATCGTCTTCCGTGCAGCCCGGATAAACGGTCGACTCGTAGACCACATAATCGCCCTTCTTCAACACTTGACCTACGGTGCGCGACGCAGAAAGTACCGGACCTAGATCAGGAAGATTGAGATGGTTTATTGGCGTTGGCACGGCGATGATGAAGAAGTTCACGTCCTTCAAATCATTCAAATCGGCCGTGAAGTGTATATCACACCCTTCGAAGGCCGAGCTTTCCAATTCCTGCGACGGATCAATGTTGTTCCGCATCATGTCGACGCGTTTCTGATTGATATCAAAACCAACCACTTTTATCGAACGCGCAAATTCAAGAGCGATCGGCAATCCCACATAACCAAGTCCAATTACGGCAAGCTTGGCCTCTTTGTTTTTTAAACGATTGTATATCATATTCAGAAATGCTTCAACCTCGTTGTGAGGAGCGAAAATAACATTTTTAACGGCTCACAAAAACCAGAGCAAGCTTATCAATTTTTAATGTACTTCTCGAAATTCTTATGCTCAACTTTGTTCAGCTCTTCGGCAGAAAGAGACTTAAAATAATCGTAGGTAATCTTCAGCCCCTCGCTTCGGTGGACCTTCGGTTCCCAACCAAGCAACTGGCGGGCCAATGTAATATCGGGTTGACGTTGCTTGGGATCGTCGGTTGGGAGCTCTTTATAAATCACCTTTTGCGAAGTTCCTGTGAGCTTGATGATTTCCTCTGCAAAATCACCGATGGTAATTTCATCGGGATTACCAACATTCACCGGACCACTGTAGTCGCTGAGCAGGAGTCGATAGATTCCCTCAATCAAGTCGTCGACGTAACAAAAAGAACGCGTTTGCGAGCCATCGCCGAAAACAGTTAAATCTTCACCTCGCAAGGCCTGGCCGATAAAAGCAGGGAGAACACGACCGTCGTTTAGACGCATGCGTGGTCCGTAAGTATTGAAGATGCGTACAATGCGTGTTTCTACTCCGTGAAAGGTATGATAGGCCATTGTCATCGCCTCCTGAAAACGCTTCGCTTCGTCGTAAACACCACGCGGACCGACCGGATTCACATTTCCCCAGTAGCTCTCCTTTTGCGGATGAACCGTAGGGTCGCCATACACTTCGCTAGTGCTGGCGATGAGCACGCGAGCGTTTTTTACTTTGGCTAAGCCGAGGCAGTTGTGTATCCCCAACGATCCTACTTTGAGGGTTTGAATCGGAATTTTCAAGTAGTCGATTGGACTCGCAGGTGAAGCAAAATGGAGGATATAATCCAACTCCCCGGGCACGTGAATAAACTTAGAGACATCGTGGTGATAAAACTCGAAATGCTCGTTGGGGAAAAGGTGTTCGATATTTTTCAAATCACCGGTTATCAGGTTGTCCATGCCTATAACATGATAACCTTCTTTGATAAATCGATCGCACAAATGCGACCCGAGGAATCCGGCAGCACCGGTAATTAGAACACGCTTCATAGTAAAATCCGATTATTAGAGGCGCGCGAAGGTAGGTATTCGACGCGGTTTGAACGTCATACTATCCGCTAACTTCCGCTAGCTGCACCTTCAAACCATTCATGTGGTTGGCCAGATGCAACTGACACCCCAGGCGCGAGTTACCTTTCACGAAGAACGCCTGATCAAGCATGGCCTCTTCATCGTCGTTGCGCTCGGGAAGCGTATGATCAGAAAGGATGTACATGTGACAACTAGCACACATGGCCATTCCGCCGCAGGTACCTTCTACCGGGAGCTCGTAGCTTTTGCAAAGCTCCATCATATTCATATTCATATCGGTAGGGGCCTCCAATAGATGCTCCTTTCCTTCTCTATCGACAACTGTAACGTGGATGATGTTTTCCATAACTCGGGCGAAAGTAGAACAATCTTAGAATCCGGTCACCCCGTTTACGGTTGTGTATTTCAACACGTAGTTTTTATCGGGATAAATTCGTTTGAACGCACTCTGAACCATGAGGGTGGCTTCATGAAAACCGCAAAGAATCAATTTAAGCTTACCGGGATACGTATTGATGTCACCGATGGCATAGATGCCGGGAACATTGGTGCTGTAATCGTAGGTATTTACTTCAATTGAATTCTTGTCGATGTTGAGACCCCAGTCGGCCAATGGCCCAAGCTTAGGCGACAAGCCGAAGAGCGGCAACCAATGATCGGTGCTCAGCGTTTGTTTGGCCTCGCCCTGCACGTCCACTTCAATGGACTCGAGCTGATCGGCACCATTCAAACCAACCACTTCCGCGTCGGTGAGCAATTTGATTTTACCGGATGCTGCCATATCGAGCACTTTCTGAACACTGTCGGGATGGCCTCGGAAACTCTTGCTTCTGTGAATCAAAGTAACCTCTGAAGCCACACCATTGGCGAGGAAAATCGACCAGTCGAGGGCACTGTCTCCACCACCGCTGATGATTACGCGTTTGCCTTTGTAGAAATTGGGATCACGCACAATGTACTCGATTCCTTTGTCTTCAAACTGATTGATATTGCCGATAGGCGGCTTACGCGGCTCGAAACATCCCAAGCCACCCGCAATCGCTACCACAGGGGCCTTGTGCAAGGTGCCGCGGCTTGTCTTCACGAGGAACTGTCCGTCTTCGGTTTTCTCGAACGACTCGCATCGTTCACCAAGGGTAAACCCCGGTTTGAAAGGCGCGGCTTGCTTCATCAAATGGTCGATGAGATCGCCGGCCAATACTTCGGGGAATCCGGGAATATCGTAAATCGGTTTCTTTGGGTAAATCTCAGTGAGCTGTCCACCGGCTTGTGGCAAGGCATCAATCAAGTGACAGCGGAGTTTCAACAGTCCGGCTTCGAAAACAGTGAACAAGCCACATGGGCCGGCACCAACAATGATAATATCGGTTTCAATCATGCAATTTTCCTAAACGGCGCGAAGATAATACGCATCCAATAAGATGAATAACAAACAAATCGACCGAAGGTTTACGCATTGGCATGAGTGCTGAACAATAAAACCAAGGCGCACTAATCCGCACAAAATGCTCAGGACATGGAGAATTGAGCCACGAGAAGAACGATCGACAACAAAACGCCGACAACAAATACGAGCGCACTAAATTTCAAGAAAGGATACTTACGAGTTTGAAGGACTCTTCCTATTTGATGGATATCCTTCACCATAGCACGCTGAACCTGCTCGGGAGTCTCCATTATTTCTTTCATATGTGCTTGATACTCTTCATGCGAAAGCTGCGAGAAATGGTCGAAAAAAAGTGAATTGAATTGGTCTTGCCCCAATTTCGGTCTTCTTTTCGGGAGCGACAAAGGAGCAACAACAAAAAGCGCGAGGACGATTGACGCTATAGACATGACAACCATAGAATATGTGCACCAATAATCCTGAAGAACCTCAAGTCTTGAAAGTGTGAGTGATAGAATGATGGAGTTGCTGGCAATTAAAATATTGGCCTTCTGATCGGCAAGCAGACTAAGCTGAACGTGATGCTGCTGCGTTGTTCGCAACATATACATCCAATTCGAATTTTTCGGGTCCGTTTGCATGGGGACAAATGTAAAAGTCTGTTCCACGCTTAGCTTCAATAAACAATGAATATTACGATACTGTTTGCATGCAGGTAACATTGAAAACAAATTCCAGCTTCGTGGCAGCCATCATTTCAATCCAAGCCGTCTATATTTACCCTATGAAAACACTTTTACTCGGCATCTTCAATTTCATCGCTCTTACATTCATAGCCCAATGCGACGGCAACCGCTACCTGAATCGCATCTTCTCGGATGTATCTATCACAAGCGATGTACTTTATGGATCAGCTATTGCCAACACCGGATCCAATCAGCAATTATACATGGATGTTTATGAGCCTGCCGGCGATGATTTGGCGAATCGCCCATTGATCATCATGTGCCATGGCGGCTTTTTTATCGGGGGCGATAAAGCAGGTCCCGACATGGTTCCATTGTGCGAAGACTTTGCTCGCATGGGCTATGTCGTCGCATCCATCAACTACCGCATGGGTATTTCGTTCCTTTCCGATATGGACGACACTTTTTCACAAGCAATACTGCGCGCTGTTCAGGATTTACGCGGAGCCATTCGTTGGTTTCGAAAAAATGCAGCAGAAGACGGGAATACCTACAACATTGACCCCGAAATGATTTTCACCTTTGGCTCATCGGCCGGCGCTTTCATGGCATTGCACCATGCGTTCATGGATCAGGATGAGCTTCCCTCGTTTATGAATCAACAGGCAACCGGACTGGAAGGCGGCGTTGAAGGAGTAAGCGGCAGCGCGGGTTATCCTTCTCACGTGCGCGCTCTAGTGAGCCATTGCGGAGCGTTGGGCGACAACGCATGGATCGATGAAGACGAAAACGTTCCTTCTTGTTTATTTCACGGTGAAGATGATGCTACAGTGCCTATCGATTCAACCATGTTCATTTTTAGTGGCTTTTTACCGGTTGCGGTTACAGAAGGCAGTATTCCTGTCAGTCAACGCATGACCTCAATCGGACTGGAGCATTGCTTCGAAATCAACGATAATGCAGGTCACGTGGCGTACATCGCTAACCAAGCTATTTACGATACTACCCTTTCCATTTCAAGTAATTTTCTTGCGCACTACGTTTGCGGCTTCGAGCTCGATTGCACTTACCGCGAGGTGCTTACCTCAACCGAAGAAATCCATGCCAAGACTGCCTTACAATTGTATCCCAATCCGGCTCAAAACGAAGTATGGATAACGGGAGCCACCGACAATACCATCAGCACAGTGTATACTTCCGAGGGAAGAATAGCGCTTCAACAACGCGGTGCCCGAATGGATGTGAGTGCACTCACATCGGGTATTTACATCGTCGAAATGAAAGATGGAGGGCGAAACCTCAACAGGCAACGACTTAGTGTTGTACACTAGTTAAGCGACATGCCATTGACCGCCTCTACCGATTTAATTTCGGGGACGGCTGCGCGTATAGCACCTTCTACACCGGCTTTCATGGTCATCACGCTCATGGAACAACTGCTGCAGGCGCCATGCAATTCAACACGAGCCGTGAGGTCATCGGTCACTTCAATCAATGAGATATTGCCGCCATCGGCTTCCAAGTAAGGCCGAATGGTGTCGAGGGATTCATTTACACGTTCGAAAAGAGATCGTTCGCTCATATCAGGTGGGTTCGGTTGAAACGGCAGCGTTGTTTTTCTTTCTGAATGGCAGCATGCGCATTTCGCGCTCAAAGGTATCCAAGATTGAGTTCAACTGCTCAACAGCAGGCGTTCCTTCTTGCATAATAGCGGGACGTCCGGCATCGCCTGCTTCACGAATGCTCTGGATAAGCGGCAACGGCCCCAGGAAAGGCACTTCCAGTTCTTCGGCCAAATGCTTTGCTCCCTCCTTTCCGAAGAGGTAGTATTTGTTGTTTGGCAATTCTTCAGGTGTAAACCACGCCATGTTCTCAATCATGCCCACAATCGGGATGTTGATGGCCGGCATGCGAAACATGTAAGCCCCCTTGCGTGCATCGGCTAGAGCAACCGTTTGAGGCGTGCTAACGAGCACCACTCCGTCGAGCGGAATGGATTGTACTATGGACAGATGAATATCACCCGTACCCGGAGGAAGATCTAGAAAGAGATAATCCAGCGGGCCCCAGTGTGCATCATTCACCAACTGATTGAGTGCCTTCGTAGCCATCGGCCCGCGCCAAACAGCTGCTTGGTTCACTTCGGCAAAAAAGCCAATGGAAAGAACCTTCACACCATATTGCTCAATGGGCTCGAGCATGCTCTTGCCGTCGACATCTATCACGCGCGGTTTTTCATACACAAGATCAAACATGGTAGGAGCCGAAGGCCCGTAGATATCAGCATCGAGCAATCCTACTTTGTATCCGCGGCGCGCCATGCCCGCAGCCAGGTTGGCACTCACCGTACTCTTCCCTACTCCGCCCTTGCCCGATGCCACAGCGATGATGTGCTTCACGCCGGGAAGCACCTTTCGCAATTCGCCATGACGTTCGTCGCCGCTGATGGGCAGCACTTCGCATTCTACTTTAAAATCTTTCCCTAACGAGCGCTCTATGGCGAACGAAACCGCCTCGCGCATGCGCATTTTGCTGTGCATGGCAGGGTTGCTCACCTTGACCTCAAGATGGATAACCTGATCTTTTACGTCGAGAATTTTCACCAGATTCAAGGACACAATATCCTTCTTCAGGTCAGGTTCAATGACAGTTGTGAGGGCGTCGATAATAGCATGTCGCGAGATGCTCATAGTGTTGAAATTACAGGGCGCAAATGTAGGGTGCGAAAACGATAATGGCGAGTGGCGAATGGCGAATGAA
>JBILCQ010000118.1:0-6812 GCA_044353065.1 Flavobacteriales bacterium
ATGTTGCTTTCGCCGGCGGCTTCTAATACGTAGTGAAGAGTGCTGATGTAAGTGTAAAAACGAGCACCTACATCTTGAATGTCGAAAACGAGTATATCTGCTGCTGATAGCATTTCAGCCGATGGCTTTTTGGTTTTTCCGTACAGCGATAAAACAGGAATGCCTGTTTTGGGGTCTTTTCCGTCGCGAATGTGTTCACCTGCTCCCGCCTCGCCGCGAAAGCCATGTTCCGGTGCAAAGACGGTTGTGATACTTATGCCTCGACTGATAAGCGTGTCGACCAAGTGTGTTGAACCTATTCGCGAAGTTTGATTCGCGATGATTCCGACACGTTTGCCTTTTAATAGCTCGAGGTATTGTTCGGTTTGATCTGCACCGGTGCGGATTTTTGCAGCTGCAGTTGATTCCAGAGAAGATACCTGACTGCGGCAGGAAAAAAAAATCGTGAACAGGAAGATGGCTAGCAGGTGTTTCATGTGTGCGTGTGTGAAAATCGCTTGTATTATTCCAATATTTTGGTCTAGCTGCAATTACTTTTACCCCATTCAACGTGGAAATCCCTGATTCGTGCAAATTGTTTCATTCATAGCCCGACGTATTCGGAGCGTAAACGATAAAACCCGTATTTCTCGTCCTATCGTGCGCATTGCTACTGCAGGGATTTCGGTTGGCGTTGCATTGATGATATTGAGTCTGGCTATCGTAAGTGGCTTCCAGGAACAAATTCGCAATAAAGTGATTGGGTTTGGTGCCCATTTCCAAGTCACGAGTGTCGAGCGTGGTTACTCGAAAGATTCCAATCGCTTGTTGTATGATGCTGACATTTACGAGCAGCTCAAAGCAGTTCCGGGAGTAAAGCAAGTACAGGTATTTGCCACAAAACCCGGAATAATCGAGTCGGATGAGGCAATGCAAGGGGTTATTGTCAAGGGGGTTTCAGCCGATTACGATTGGACGTTCATAGCCGATGCATTGCAGGAAGGTCGTGTTCTTGCGTCAGATGATACTCTTTCTCACATTGTAGTTTCGCGTTATATCGCCGATAGAATGAAGCTTCAATTGGGTGACAAGGCACGCATGATGTTCTTCGACTCTCGCGGCGAAAACCATCGTCAGCGCTCTTTTCGTGTATGCGGCATATACAACACCGGGCTTGAAGACTTTGATAAGCAGATGGTATTTGCCGATTTAAAAGATGTTCAGCGATTGTATGGTTGGGGGTTGCGAGTGGGTGTGAATGCAGAGTCAGTTGCCGTCAACGATTCGGTGTCGATTTATGCATTGGGCTCCGGCGGCGATGGCGAAATTAATTTTCAGTGGAGCGATTCTACTTGGGTAGGGCCCGGTCCACATAAAATGCATATCCAAGGCGACACAACTGTTCATCTTGCTGTGACTGATCGCTCGGGCACGAAGCAAGCAGATGCCATCATTCACTGGAGCTCAAAACCTTCTTCAGTTCTAGAGTACCATGTAGAAACGAACATCCGCAATTCCGATATGGATTATATCGGCGGCTACGAGGTAAATATCCGCAACTACGATGATTTATGGGAAAGTCAGGAAGCCCTGCAGGCGGCAGTAACCTCTCATTTTCTCTTGGCTCAAAAAATCACGGATCGCAACCATGATATTTTCGCATGGCTTGAGATGCTCGATATCAATGTGGCTATTATCATTCTGTTGATGATTGTAGTGTCGATTGTAAATATGACCTCGGCACTTTTAATCATCATCCTTGAGCGGCAGCCGATGATTGGTGTGCTCAAAGCCATGGGGATTTCGGACGGAGATGTGATGCGAATATTTGTGCACAACGCCGGTTGGATTATCGGCAAAGGAGTTTTTTGGGGAAATGTTGCAGGTTTTTCGCTGGCCTTCGTGCAGTGGAAATGGCAGGTCATTTCTCTTGATCCGAAAAATTATTATGTAGACACTGTTCCAATACAGTTTGATCTTTTCAATATGCTGGCGCTTGATGGTGGAACGTTGCTGGTTTGTGTGCTTGCGATGATGTTGCCTGCGTTGTACGTTTTGAAGATTTCACCCATACGCGCTATACGTTTCAGTTGACCATAAACGAATTATTACGATATGAATTACCACGAGAATATATTGAGCACAATCGGCAACACACCGCTTGTGAAGATCAATCGAATTGCTAAAGAAATTCCGGCTTTGGTACTTGCGAAAATCGAATCGACAAACCCTGGAAATAGCATTAAAGATCGCATGGCGCTCAAAATGATTGAAGATGCCGAGCGCTCCGGTAAGTTGAAGCCCGGCAGCACAATCATTGAAGGAACGAGCGGAAACACCGGTATGGGCTTAGCGATTGCTTCTGTGATCAAGGGGTATAAATGCATTTTTACTTCGACCGATAAACAGTCGAAAGAAAAGTTCGACGCCTTGCGTGCTTTTGGGGCTGAGGTGATTGTATGTCCGACGAACGTAGATCCGGAAGATGAGCGCTCCTATTACAGCGTATCGAGCCGTTTGGTCAACGAAGTTCCTAATTCATGGAAGGCCAATCAATACGACAATCCAAGTAATGCACAAGCGCATTACGAAACAACGGGTCCTGAAATTTGGCAACAAACCGAAGGTAAGATTACGCACCTTGTCGTTGGTGTAGGAACGGGCGGAACCATCTGCGGTGTTGCCCGCTATCTCAAAGAAAAGAATCCGAACATCCAGATACTTGGAATCGACACCTATGGATCTGTGTTCAAGAAACTCAAGGAAACCGGTGAGTTCGATAAGAATGAAATTTATCCCTACATCACCGAAGGAATTGGAGAGGATTTCGTTCCGCAAAATGTCAACCTGGACTTGATCGATTATTTCGAAAAGGTGACCGATAAAGATGCGGCCTTGATGACACGACGCATCGCCCGCGAGGAAGGAATCTTTGCAGGAAACAGCGCCGGTAGCGCCATGGCGGGTTTGATGCAAATGAAAGATCGATTCAAGCAAGGTGATGTGGTTGTGGTCATCTTCCATGATCACGGAACACGTTACTTGGGCAAAATGTATAACGATGAATGGATGCGCGACCGCGGATTTTTGAAGGAAGAGAAAAAAACAGCACGCGATCTAATCGCTACTCACATGGATAAACCGTTGGTCACTATCGGAAGCGGCGAGTTGGTAGGTCACGCCATCGATAAAATGAAGAAGTTCGGTATTTCGCAAATACCGGTGGTGAAGGATGATCGTTACGCAGGTTTTGTAGATGAAACCAGATTGTATCAGAGCTTGGTTGAAAATCCGTCAAACATCAACACCAAGATTGAGGAATTGATGGGCCCGGAACTTCCAATTGTTTCAGAGGACGACTCGATAGATTCAATCTCGAAAATGATCAGTAAGGAAGTGCCCGCTATTTTAGTGAAACTCCACAGTGGCAAGCATCATATCATTACGAAGTACGACATCATTCAAAGTCTGTCTTGATCAGAACGTAAACGAAGTTGAAAGTTTTACGGCAATGTTTTCTTTGGTTGTGGGAAGAGCGTATTCTCCGTAACGGTAGTAAACACCAAGTCCCATTCCGCTGAAGCCGGATACATACAGGTTGTCGATTTGAAGTCCACTTTCCATGAAACCCTTGTATGCTTGTGATGAGGTGAAATTATGATTCGATGCAAAGTTGAAATCGCCCCAAAGCATGCTATGCGCCACTACAAGATTGGGTTTGAATTTTTCGCTGCGAACGAAGAATGGTCTGAATGAATGCCGCACATGGAATGCAGCAAATCGGGAATGCATGAATTCATTGACGCGCATGGTTTGAAATGATCCGGGTGCAACGATGGTGAATTTGTCGTACGTACCTTCAGCATTGTATACCAGTGAGAGTGGCACGTTTTCTTCGCAATAGCCACCCAATGCCACAACGCTGAGTTTTCCCATGGTGAGGAAATTGAAAGTCTTCTCGATGCGCGCATCAAGACGGTTGTAGCTGTATTGGCCATTCCACTTACCGGTAAGCCCTTGCGTATATTGAAAATAAAAAACCGGAAATCGACCACCCAACCGTATTTCACGAGTTTGCGTGCGCATGAGTTTTTCACCCGGGGCAAATCGCAGGGTAATTCCGGATTCAGTTACGCGATAGTTACTGTCGGTTAATGAAACTATGTCGTCGCTGGCAATTGTGAATGCATATCCCGGGAATGATTGAATGTACTGTGTGTTTAGAAAAAAGTTAGCGGTGAGATTTCCGACAACACGTCCGTTGATACTTGCTTGAACGAGCTCACGCCTGTCCATACGCGACACAAACAATCGGTAGATGTTTTGCGCGAAAAAGTTCCCTTGCTCACTCTTTCTTACTCCGTTGCCTCCCATTTCCCACACATCATTTCGGTATTCAAGCTTCAACCACATGTTTCGCTTTCGATACAAATGCACCAGCGCATCGCCGCCATATTTCCATGCGCGATCTTTAAAACCATATGCACCATAACCGCCAACATTAAATTTATCAGAGAGGCGATGATTGGTGCGAATGCCACCTCCCAATCTAAAACCTTCGTAATTATTGAAGGCAACAAGCTGCTTCAAATCGAAATTGATATAGCCCAAACCTAACTCTCCTGTTGCAAGGGCTTCTATTGCCTTGAGGCGTCTATCAAGGTGTAATTCGCTCCCCAGACTATCGATGACATGGTATGTTTTCAGTTCTTTTTCCGTGAGCTGCAGTTCACGGTAAGTTGTCCAAAGCGTATCACTTGCATCCTCAGCGTTTGGATTGATCTGAAGGGTAACGGGCGAAAAATCGGATGCTTTTAGCTTTACACCGAGCACAATGTTTTTGATGTACGATCGACCTTCGCCAATGAGTGGAAAACCTGCGGCCGAAAGTGAAGAATCAAATAGTATACTTGAGTTCAGCTGCATCGGAAACCACTGCTTGTCTTCAAGAAATGCATATTGCTGCTGTATTTTGAAATGCGTTTTGCCTTCCTGTTTTGGTTCTGCCACCACTTGCTGAATGGCAAAGCCGTTTGTGTTGATGTACAATCGGCCTGTCATAGCAGGGAAGTTCTTTTTTGTTCGTGGCCGGAATGAAATGGCAAACACGGTGTCTTTCCCAATGTAGGTAGTGTCTTCCAGCTCGAAGTAATACTTGTTGATGGCATTGTCATTTAAGGGACTCATGTATTTGACGCCTAATAATTCTACAGCATCCCCGTAAAAAGAAAACGATTGCAGCTGCGTGCCTAATAAGAAAAGTTCGGTGTTTTTTAATCCTGATACGCGGTTGGCAAGTATCGTTTCTTCGCTGTGTGAAGGAGGTGCGTATTTGCGTTCCGTCACACTTTCCATCATAAATAAATGTTGTTGCTTGAAAAAATTAATGGCGTCGCGTGCATTGGTGTCGAGTGTTGAGGGTAGTGTATCGCCGAGAAGCGTGGAGTCGATGGCCGCTCCAACAATGAGCTTATTGTAACTGTTGTAGGTGAACGCAAGGTTTCCTTCCGGGTTGTTGAACTCTTTATTGTCAATGGCCTTTTGAATAATCCGTTCGGCAGGATTTATTCCGGGACGAATGGTGATTTCAGAAAGCACATTCGTTTTTTGATTTAAGGAAATGATAGCGGGCACGGATGTGTAGCGATCGAAATACAACGATTCGTAACCCACCAGATTTATTTGGATAGCGCTCGTTGTATCGGTTAGCAGGATTTCAAATCGACCGTCGATGTCCGTGTAGACACCATTGACGGTACCTTGCTCAATTACAGCGGCGAAGGGAAGAGGCTCTCCTGACTGTCGGTTCACAACAATGCCTTTTAGTTGCTGGCTAAGGCATACGTTATGAAATTGGAAGATGGCAAGAACCGCAAGAAGGATGGTGGTTGATTTCATGGCATTCAAAAATAGTCGAGGCTTCGGCATTTACTTTTGTCCTCTTCTAGTGACGTTTTAAATAACAGGAAATTACACCGGTGAGCGCTCTTTCCGAATTACGACGATATCGACCTTATTTAACTCCGATTAAAGTCTGGAATGCATGTCTTACATGGCTTTCGTTTTACACTTCGCGAAAAATGGGCGGCCGACATCCAGCTCGGCCCATGAGTGTGAGCATTGAGCCAACAACAGCGTGTAACCTCGGTTGTCCGGAATGCCCGAGTGGTCTGAAAATGTTTTCGCGTAGAACAGGGAATGTTCGTCTGAATGATTTTCAAGGCTGGATTGATTCAATGTCATCCCATCTTATTCATTTGAATCTTTATTTTCAAGGTGAACCTTTTATTCACCCGGAGTTTTTGCGCTTGGTTGAATACGCGCATCAACGTCGCATCTTCACGTCGACGAGCACCAACGGACATTTTATTACAGAGAACGTAGCACGTGAAATTGTCAAATCGGGGCTTGACCAAATCATTATTTCAGTCGATGGTGTTACCCAAGAGGTGTATGAGCAATATCGTGTGCATGGAAAGCTCGACAAAGTATTGAACGGCACTAGAACCTTGGTTGAGCAGAAGAGGATGATGCGTTCACACACTCCGCACGTTGTATTTCAGTTTTTGGTTGTTGCTCCCAATGAGCATCAAATTCCGGATGTGTTTAAGTTGGCCAATGAACTTGGCGTCGATGAGGTGCGCTTGAAAACAGCTCAGGTATATGATTACATTCATGGAAACCCATTATTGCCGAACGATGAACGGTATAGTCGGTATGTGCGAAAGGAAGATGGCTCATACCGAGTGAAAAACGCGCTGGATAATCAATGCTGGCGAATGTGGAGCGGATGCGTAATTACCTGGGATGGAAGAGTGGTGCCTTGTTGTTTT